>JAFGRR010000032.1 GCA_016935035.1 Phycisphaerae bacterium
CGACGAGCTTTTCCAGCCGCGCGAACTCGGCGGGATATTGCTCCTGGGTCGGCAGCGGAAACTCTTCGCCATCGGGACTGAGACTGACCTTTGCACTCATGATGTAATTTCCTCTGATCGTGACGTCGTGACAGGAAGTGGCGCCAGCAAACATGTGGCGTCAAGCCTCCGTGCCTGACGTCACTTGCACAGTAATGGCGCCGGCTACAGTACCCGCTTGATGGCGGCTTCGAGCTGGCCGGCGTCCTTTTCTTCAAGGTCGTACCGCACACGCAGCGCGGGCTTGTTGATGTCGAGCAAACGCGTCAGGTCGATCGGCGTGCCGATCAGCACCACGTCACAATCCGTCGCGTTGATTGACTGCTCGAGCTCGTCCATCTGCTGCTGGCCGTAACCCATCGCCGGCAGAACCTCGGACACGTGCGTGTACTTCGCGAAGGTACCCTTTATCGAACCCACGGCGAACGGTCGCGGATCAACAATGCGCGCCGCTCCGAACTGCCGTGCCGCGACGTGCCCGGCGCCGTATTCCATCTCGCCGTGCGTCAGCGTCGGCCCATCCTCGACCACCAGCACGCGCATGCCCTTGACCAGTTCGGGCTGGTCAACGGAGACTGGCGAGTTGGCCATGATCACCGTGGCCTTGGGGTTCGCTTCCTTCACATTGGCCAGTACCGTCTTGATGTCCGCCGCCTGGGCCGTGCCAACCTTGTTGACCACGATCACGTCGGCCATGCGCAGGTTGGTCTCGCCTGGGTAATAGCGCAGTTCGTGGCCCGGGCGATGCGGATCGACGACCGTGATCAGCAGGTCGGGCTTGTAGAACGACATGTCATTGTTGCCGCCGTCCCACAGCACCACATCCGACTCGGCCTCGGCGGCCGCGAGAATTTTGGCGTAATCGACGCCGGCAAAAACCAGGTTGCCCGCCACGATGTGAGGCTCGTACTCCTCACGCTCCTCGATCGTGCACTCGTGCTTATCGAGATCGGCCAGCTCGCCGAACCGCTGGCAGATCTGTTTTGTCAGGTCGCCGTATGGCATCGGATGCCGCACAGCGGCGATCCTCTTGCCCAGCTTCTTGAGAATCCCGGCCACCGCGCGCGTGGTCTGGCTCTTGCCGCAGCCGGTCCGCACCGCGCACACCGCGATCACCGGCTTCTTACTCTTGAGCATCGTGTGACGGTGGCCCAGCATTATGAAATCAGCACCGGACGCGTTCACCAGCGCCGCCTTGTGCATCACGACCTCGTGCGGCAGATCAGAGTATGCCATCGCCACCAGATCGACATCGTGCTTGGCAATCAGTCCTGGCAGCTCTTTTTCGTCGTAAATCGGGATCCCACCCGGGTAACGCGGCCCCGAAAGCACGGGGGGGTACGTGCGACCGGCAATATCTGGGATCTGCGTCGCGGTGAATGCCACGACTTCGTAGGCGGTGTTGTCCCGCCAGTACGTGTTGAAGTCGTGAAAGTCCCGGCCGGCGGCCCCAAGAATGATTACCTTGCGCACATTCGTGCTCATGCGGTCTCTCCACCACTAACGTTAACAAAGATACGAGATGGTACGGGATTGCGACGAGTGTCACCGAGCCCTCGCCAGGCAACCAACTGCATAAGTCAATATAACCCCCGCGTGCCGCCGTCTCAACCCAGGGCGATCGCATCTTAATTCGCCTGGGTGAGGGCTGTGAGCAGGTAGTCGTGATCCCAGCCACGGTAGAGGCGTTTAATTTCGGTGCCGGCCGCTTTGCTGGACTCTGTTGTCAGCAGGTTCAACGCGATTCGGCTCAGGCGGAAGAAGTTCTCGGCCGCGTGGCCGGCGCGGAGGCGGCGACGATCCCGTAAGCAGCGACCCTACCGCGCGTCCGAGGCCGGCGCAACCCTAACACATGTAGAACAACTAGAGCCCCCGGGCCAACCCGCAAACCCGCGATTTAGATGCGATGGCTCGGGGGGAGTGCTCGACGCGGCGCACGATCATTTGGCGTGCGGTGGAGCGCTCGCCAAAAGTTGCAACGCTGCGCCACTCGTCGCGCGGCAGGACGGCCCAGAAGTACGACGGCGTAACATCAGCGGTTCGCGCATAGTCAACGACGTAATCAACACCCTGGAGTTCCAGATACTCGCCGGTACCACGGCCAGCCTTGATCCAGCCAAGGTACTCACGGTCGTTGACCAGACCGTCCAGGTTGATCAACGTGCACCGGCTGAAATAGGCCAGTTCGCCGGCATTCCAGGACGCGACGCGGGCGCCCGGCGGCACGTTGTCACGCAGCCAGCCGGCCGCGGCCAGACGATTGGCGGACGCCGTCTCCACGAAGGGTGGAACCAGCAGGGCAGCGACCGCGAGCGGCGTCTTCACGAGTCCGATGACTACCGGCACGCAAACGCCGGCCTGGGGCCACATTCGCGCGCAGATGATCCCGGCCCAGACGCAGGCGGATAACTGCTGCGGCGTGTAATACCAAAGTGTGTCAACGTGATACGCACTGAGCCACAATCGGAACGCCAGCACGTGCACGACCAAGGCGATCATCCAAACCGCCGTCCATGATGTAAACCAGAAACGCTTGCGCGCCACCGCGAACAAGGCGAGGATCAACAGTCCCACACGTGCAATGGAGCAAAGTGCCGGTGGCCAGATCGCGCCGACGCCGATCGCCGCCTGTTTCAGCATGAGCAGCGCGGTGTCCACGGCGGCGGACGCCAGCACGGCGGGCGACCAAGTCGGCTCGATGCGGTTGGCGATGACACGTTTGACGAGTCCGGACACCGGCGTGGGTGTGCCGCCGGCCCAGAGATTGAAGAGGACGAGCAGTGCCGCGGCCGTGCCGAGGATGGTGCTGGCCGCCACGACGGGCGCGACATGCCGGCGTGCCAGCCCCCAGACACACAGGCCCGTCCAGACGATGGCGACGATCACGGCCGAATCCAGGCGCGTCCAGCACATCGCCGCCAGAAGAATCGCGACCAGGCACCAGTGCGCGCTCGATACAGGCCGGCGGCGAAGCGAGGCAACGGCAAGCAACATGCCGGCGGTCAGTGTGCCGAGCAGGGTGTTCTCCAACCCGATCAGGTTAGGTCGCCCGGAAAGGCAGAACGCCGTCCAGAACGCGAGCACCCACAGCCCCGATTTGGCGCGCGGCTCGATGACACACGCAAACCGCCATAGCAGAAAGCCGGTCAGTGTGTTCAGCAGGGCCGCGAGAGTAAGCGTCAGGTGCAGTAGCAGAATGTGGTCGCGTGTCGCGTGTGCCAGCACCCTGACGATGATGCCCCAGGCCGCCTGAAACCCATTGGTGCGGTGCAGGCCGTCGAACGTCGGATAGCCGCACTCGGCCCAGCGATGTACGACCTCAAGCAGCAGGAACGTATCGTCGCAGGTCAGGCGCTCGAGAATCCACGGGACGGGCCGCCACGCCGCCGCGATTTGCCACGCGCCGGCGATCAGCAACAGCCAGAGCGCGTAGCGGCGGCAGGCCGCGCGTGAGTCCGGCTCGGCAGCGGCCACAGGCGGCGCGTTCATGTCACCAGTTTGTAGCCGACCGCGTGTGCGGTGAGCAGGTAGCGCGGCTTTCTGGGGTTGGGTTCGATCTTGCGCCGGAGGCTGACGATGTGGTTGTCGACGGTCCGGTCGGCGGAACTCATGCCGATGCCCCAGATGCGTTCGAGCAGCTCGCCGCGCGCGACGGCTTCGTTCAGGTGCGTGTGCAGCAGGCGCAGGATCTCGGACTCGTAGTAGCCCAGGGTGATTTCCTCGCTGCCGGCGATGACCTTCTGGCGCGACAGGTCAACTGTCCGGTCGCCGATCTTGAATGTGGTTACCGTTGCGGCCGTCGAGGCACGGCTCACGCGGCGCAGGGCGGCGGTGATGCGCGCCAGGAGTTCCTTCAGGCTGAAGGGCTTGGTGACGTAATCATCGGCCCCGAGTTCGAGGCCGCGCACCTTGTCGATCTCCTGGCCGCGCGCGCTGAGGATGATGATCGGCGACGCGCAGCCCGCCGCGCGCAGGCGCCGACAGACCTCGAATCCATCAATGTCCGGCAGCATGATGTCCAGCAGCACGAGATCGGCGGGCTCGTCGCGCAGGAGTTCGAGACCCTCCATTCCGGTGGCGGCGTGCGACACCTTGTGGTGCTCGAATTCGAGGTTGTCGCGCAACCCCATGGCCAGATCAGGTTCGTCCTCGATGATGACAATGTGTGCCATGTCAGGTCCTCACGTTGGCCAGCAGTGCGGCGGCGAGCGGTCCGAAACAAAGGATGGGTGACCACACGCGCAACGCGGCGCCTTGCTCACTGACGATTCCGTCCGCGATGAACGCCAGGCCAAGATACACGCCGCACAATACCAGCGCCCGCGCCCCGGCGCCCAGCACGTTGCCCGGCTCGCGCGTCAGGAAGCTCGGCAGAGCCAGCATCACCAGCACGAGATACAGCAGCGGCTGAGTCAGACGAATGTGGCGGTTGACCACAATGCTGGCGAGGTTGGGCAACCCGCCGGACTTCACCAGCGCGTTCATCTGTCGCAGACTCAGCATCTCGGCCCAGCCCGATCGCTGAAACAGCACCAGTTCCTCGGGGCCGCGTTTGAAGGGGTACTCGGAGATCGGCTGCCAGCGAATCGCCTCGGGCGAATCCAGCGGCGTGTCCATCGCGAGATAACGCCCGCGGTCCAGCAACCACGTCTTGCGCTGGGCGTCATACGTGGCGCCATCGGCGTCGATCAACATGTCATAGCGCCCGGCCTCGTCGGGCACGAGGATCTGCAGCCGCTTCAGTGTGCCGTGCCGCGGATCGAGACGCTGCGCCGTGAGGATCGCCTGCCGCGAATCGCGCACCATGTAGACACCCTCGGTGCGCGTGCCGGCAATGTCGTCGCGTTGCCGCGCAATCTTGTGCGCGATGCGCGGGATCACGAACTCCTTGTTGGCTTCCCACGCCACGACGATCACCACGGAGCACACCAGGATGGGGGCGGCGAGGCGCTGGAGCGGCATGCCGGCGGCGATCAGCGCGGTCATCTCATTGTTGCGCAGCATGTTCCCGATCGTGAAGGCGGCCGCGATAGCCAGCACCGGCCCGCCAAGCTGCGAAAAATACAGCGGCAGGTTGTAGCCGTAGAAATCAACCATGAACCCCAGAACCTGAAACACGGAAAGCGTGCGGTCCTCGACGAATTCATCGAAGTTGACCAGAACGTCGGTCAGGACGTACACGCCAATCCCGATCGCCAGCAGAATGATGTAGCTGGTAACGAACGTGTAGGCGACGTAGCGGCTAAGTATGCTCATCGCTTCACCCCCACGCGGATCATTACGCAGTCGGCAATCGCCAGCCCGATGAGTCCGCCCCAGATGATGGAAGCGCCCAGAATCTCGGTCCCAGCTTTCTCCGCTGTTTGGCGGCCCATTATCATCAGTAGCATGGCAATGCCGAAGGGGATCGCCGCCAGCCCGAACGCGGCCAGCGCGCGGTTGCCACGAAACATCACACCGAGCACGGCACCCATCAGAATCGTCACCAGCGCGCTGAGGCCAAACCCGAAGCGGAAATGCAACAGGGACCGGATCTCGCGTTGCAGGGCGACGGCCTCATCCTGAAGCTCGGCACGCTTCTCGCTGATCCGCGGCTCGTCCACGCCGAGATCGACCGCCGGATCCAGCAGGGCCGCCGGCGTGCACAGCGCCAACGTCGCCATGACATCGTCCGGCACGTTCAGGTCGCCGATGGTGAGTTCTGTTTTGGTGCGCGCGGTCTGATAGGTGGTAGAGCCCGGGTGCGCCGTTGTGACCGGCGTCTCCTCGGTCTCCATTAGTCGCACTTGGAGTTGGTACACGCGCGGTTCCTGGTCTCTGCCGACCAACTCGACGCGCGCCAGCGGCGCGCTGTATTCCGAAGGCAGGGCCGGATCATCCTCGTCACAGGTGACCCGCACTTCCATCAACTGCACGCGGCCGCGCTCAACCGCGTCCAGTGTTGCCGCGCTGATGTAATATTGTCGTCCGTCGCCGTCGACCAGGTGAATGGGGGCACCGCTCTCGACGCGCGTGCGGCAATACTCGCGTAGATGGTAGCGCAACAACAACTCCCGTAGCGTATCAACGGCGTCGGCGATGTCGTCGAACTTCCACGGGTATACGAGTGTTTCAAGCAGCGCGGTGAGACTGAGAAATCCGGTGTTGTTTGGGAAAGGCAGGACGATATCGCGTGGTCCGAAGTACTGCTCCTCGACGTGGGCCAGGTGGTTACCGACCTGGAAGTCGCGCGCGTTCTTCCCGGTTGCAAACACCTGCACCGGATCCTTCGTGCTATCGAATTGGACCCAGGCGTATTCCGCCGTCGTCAGCCGCTCAACCTCGCCGTCGTCGGTCAGTTGCAGAAACGTCGGCGAGTCGACCTTAAGGTAGTCGAGCTTGGGATCCCAGCCGCTCGCGCGCAGGGCGCCCGGATCGAAGTTGCTGACGGCGCGCGGAGCGGTGACGAAGAGTTGGCCGTGGCCACGCGTCCAGGCAATGTAGCCCTTGGTGCGCAGGCTCTGTTCGGCGATGCCGCGCACATTCGATCGCACAAACAGGCGCACCTGGCCAATCATGCCCGGGATGACGTAGTTCACAAAAACCAGCGAGAAGAGGGCGACAAAAACCGACAGCAGGATGGTGGATGCGAACAAGCGATGGACATTGATGCCGGCGGCGCGGCAAGCCACGAGTTCGTTATCGGCCGCCAGGCGCCCATAGACCATGGTGACGGCGAAGAGCGCCGCCAGCGGCAGCGTGAAAGTGACGAAGATCGGGATCAGCATCGGCAGAATCGTAAAGACCTCCGCCGCCCCCACACCCTCGTAGCGCACGACGTTGAAAACCCCGCCGCCGATCGTGAACAGCGCCGTCATGGCGATGACGGACAGGACGAACGTCTTCAGCAACTCGCGCAGCACGTAATTGTGGAGTGTGATCATGCAACCCATCCGCATCGCAGCCGCGGAGCTGTCAGCCTCTTTGAGCGCCCAGGGCGGCGTGCGCCGGCCGTGCCAAACGGCAACTGTAGCCCCGGGCGGGCGCGTGTCAAGATTACCCGGGCTCGGCCCTGGTGGCACCGTCCACGTGTTTCAGCACCGCCGCGTGCGATGTGCGCCCGTCGATCCGGGCCTCCAGCGGCGCGGCCAGGCGCACGTGGCGGACGTGCTCGGTGGCGTTTACGACCGGCTGCGCTTGCAGCCAATCCCAGTCAATGAAACCCTCGCGCGCGCGCTGGTTGACCGAGAGATAAACGATGCCGAACGATATCAGGTTGTGGAAGAAGTGGCTGCCCTGCGACGGATCGACGATGAAGTCCTCGAGGCAGGTCTCCACCATGATGCGAACGGTGGAAATCTGGGACCAGTTGACGGGGATGCCCAGCCAATGATCCGAGGTTCCCCAACGACCGGGACCGATCAGCATGCAAGCGCGCTCGTCCGCTGTCAGCCGGGCGTTCAGCGAACCGATCTGCCGAGCGATGGACTCGGTTTTCGCCGGATCAAACTCGTCGGGATTAACGTAGATAACATCGCTGACGTCGCGGATCAGGCCGTTTCCCATGGCGCGCGGGCTCTCGCACAATAGCGCCGCCCGCGGCAGGCCGGTGGCTTTGACCTGGCTGTCGGCGCGGCCGGCGATGCAAGGGCGAATCTGAAGCACCACCATTTCCTTGGGCTCGACATCGAGGTTGGCCGCGAACTCGATGTCCACCGGCGCGTTCATGCCGGACCGGCCGATCTTGAGCAATCGCTTTAGAATCGGCGCCAGCGGAAAGATGTCGGATTTGAGGACGTGCGCGAAGGTCACGACGCGGACACCGGGTCGGTAGATTCCATCGAAAAAGGCCTGGTTCTCTGGTGACCAGATTGAGCCGAGCGGGGCAAGTGTGCCGTGTTGCTCAGCGACGTCGATGTCCAGCGTGACCATGCCGCGGTAGTCCGGGGCGGCGAGATCGGCGTCAGACTGCTTGGTGTCAATCGCGTAGAACGTCCGTTGCGAGCGGTTGATGAACTCGTCGCTATCGGCCATCTGCGGCAATACCTGCGGGTGTTCGGGGCAGAAGCGCAGCGCCGGCCCGCCATCGACGACCAGGCTCCCGAGCCCCAGCGCCACGGAAGCGATCCCATCATCCGGGCGCATATGCCCGAAGGGATAGTAGTTGTACGAGCGCGCGGTGCCGGCGATGCTGGGGTAGTAGTACTGACCGCGCTGGCGACCGACGACTGGCTCCAGGATGACGGCCATGCGCTGTTCCTCGATGCGGTGCGGCGTATTACCGATATAGCGTCGCGCCGTCCGGTAGTACGCCGAGGCGAAGACTCGCTTGATGGCCGTCGCGAGTTGCGTGAGTTTCCGCCGGTTGTCCGCGTGGTTGTTCGGGATCATGAAGGTCGAATAGACGCCGGCGAACGGGTGATACTGCGAGTCCTCGAGCAGGCTGGAGGAGCGCACGGCGATCGGTACACGAACGACGTGCAGGAACGTCCAGAGGTCCTTCATGACACGCGTTGACAGTTCGGCTTGCACAAAAGCATCGCGCACTTCTTGGTCGGGTGCTTCGTGCTCGACGAAGCGCCAGAGACCGTTTTTCTGCATAAACTCATCGAAGACGTCGGTGCCGATCACGACAGAACGCGGAACAAAGATATTCACGCCCTCGAAGGCGTTGTGCAGCTTGTGGCGCGCCAGCAGCGCATCGACGAAGGCCAGCCCACGCGCCTTGCCCCCCAGCGAACCACCGCCGATCCGCGCGAAGTGGCTGCCGGCGTCAAAACGATGGCGCGAGAAGTCCTCGATCACACCGCGGCGATTGCGGCGCATCGTCTCGTCACAGGCGCTGATGAGGTATTGCCGCAATGTCTCCAGGTCATCGAACTCCGACACGCGGCGCGGCCGCAACTGACGCGCGAGTTCGAACTCGGTACGGGCGCGCAGCCAGTTGGAAAAGTGATTGCGCCGCGCGTGATAGTCGATCGAACTGGCCGGTACACGACGCAGCATGCGAACCAGCGAATGCAGATCCGAGGCCCGCGCGATCTCCTGGCCGTCCGGCATGCGAAAAACAAAGTCGCCGAAACCGAAGTTATTCAGCATGAAGTCGCGAACGTCGTGCAGCAACGTCAGCGAGCGCTTGTGCAGGAAACTCGCGCCCACCGACTCGGCCAGACTGCGATTCGCCTCATCCGACGATTGCAGAAGCACCGGCAGATCGGGATGATCGCGTTTCACTTGCCGGATAAAGTCGATGCCCGCGTGTGGATCCAACTTACCATCGCGCCAGAAACGCACGTCGGAGATGACGCCGAAAAGCTGCTTGCGGAAACGCCGGTAATCATCGCTGCCCCGCTCGAACGAATCGGCGACGAGGATCTTGGGGCGGGCGCGCATGCGCAGCACCTTGTGCATGCGGTTGATGCCGTCAGCGAGCACGGTCCGGCTCTGGTTGACGAGCTCACTGTATATGATCGGCAACAGCGATGAGCGGAACTGGATGGAGTCCTCTAGCAGGATGATTACGCCGACCCCGCCGACACGCGTGTCATGCTCGACGTTCCAGCGATCCTCGATGGCCTTGATAATGGCCAGGAACAGCTTGGCCTCGCCGTGCCAGACATACACGTCGCGCGCGTCAAAGCCGCCGGTATTCTCGACGAAGCGCTTGAGCTCGGCCTCGCTCGAGATGAGCAGAACGACGGGCAAGTTGGGATCGCGGGACTGGATGGCGTGGCGGAACTTGTCGACATCCATGTCGCCCAAACGCGGCATCGCGATCACCAGGTCGAAGTGCTGGTGCCGCAGGGCGTTGAATGCGGAGGTCGCGGTCGGCACGCGCGTAACGTTGGGGGCATGCGTCAGGCCGAGGTCGGCGTACTCGGAGTAAATCAACTCGGTCAGCAGCCCGTCCTCTTCGAGGATGAACGAGTCGTAGGGGCTGGAGACCAGCAGAATCTCCTCGACGCGCTGGTTCATCAGCGTTGGGAAGCGGCCCAGGCGCCACGGGTGCCCGGCCGACTTGCGCGTCCGCCATTCTGCGTCTGTCCCCGATTCTGGTTCCTGCGGACCCATAAGTGTATCCTGACACGGGAGGCGCGGGTGCACGGCCTATCGCTCAGACCGCCTTGCTTGCCCGCGCTGGTCCCACAGAGTAGTTTACCGCTGTTGCCACGTACAGACCGAGCGCTATTTGCATGCCACCGCCTCCCCGTGCAGCCCAATCCCGATTCAGACGCGTCGCGTCATGGTGGCCGCTGATCGCGATTTTCGTGGCGGCGCTGGGGTTGCGTTTGGTTTACCTGGCCCAGACGGCGCATGGCCCCCTGTTTGACTCGTTTCATACGGACGCCCGCTGGCACTCCGCGTGGGCCAAGCATATCGCCGAGGGACGCTGGAATACCGATCGGCCGTTCTTCCGCGCTCCACTTTACCCACTGTTCCTGGCCGGGGCCTACCGGATCACGGGCGACAGCTTCCTGGGCGCGCGCGTCCTGCAACATGTGTTGGGGGCACTGAGTTGCGCTCTGGTCGGGCTACTTGGCGCGCGAGCATTCAACGCACGCGTCGGCTGGGTAGCTGGCGTGATATGTGCGGTGTATGCGCCGCTGATCTACTTCGAGAACGAACTGCTGATTCCATCGCTGGCGATCACGCTCTTTCTGACGATGCTGCTGTTCTTGGAGGCGGCCGATCGGCGATCCACGTGGTGGAACTGGCTCGCAGCGGGGCTGCTGCTCGGGATGTGCGCGATCACGCGCCCGACCTTTCTCGCGCTGGGACCAGTGGTCGTACTCTGGTGGCTCGCCCGGCGCTTACCAGGGCGCGGTTGGCGGCTTCGCGTGCGCGACACCGCCATCTTCACGGCGGGAGCTGTCCTGCCGATTCTACCGGTGACGTTGCATAACCGTATCAACGGCGGCGAATGGGTGCTGATCAGCACGCAGGGCGGCGCGAATTTCTTCATTGGCAACAACCCCGAGGCCGACGGCAAAACCGCTTTTGCGTTTGCGCCGCTGCGCTGGGAGGAGCACGCGGAATACGTTGACAACGTCTGGTGGGCGTCACGCGTGAACGCCGAAACGCTCACCGGCCGGCAGATGAGCGAACAGGCGATCTCACGGTTCTGGTATGAAAAAGGGCTCGACTTCTGGCGTGAGCAGCCATCGGCGGCGCTGAAGCTGACGTTACACAAGGCGTACTACCTATTAAACGCGTTTGAGATCGAGTCTAACCGGTCGATGTACCTCGACAGGCTGTGGTCCGCCGTGGCGACGGTGCTGCTGTCGTCCGAGCAGTGCCCCATCGCATATCCGTTCGGCGTGGTGGGGCCGTTGGCGCTGGTGGGGCTCTGTTGGCGCGGACGCGGACGCTCGGTGGTAGCGTTGCTGCGCTGGGTGGTGCTGTGCTACGCGGTCGTGATCGTGGCATTCTTCGTCACCGGGCGATTTCGCGCACCGCTTGTACCCGTGCTGGCGATCTTCGCGGCGGATGCGGCACTGCGCCTGATGGGGGCGGTGCGGGCTCGCGAATTCGCGACCGCGCGCATTGTGAGCTTTGCGCTGATCGGCATGTTCGTCTTGTGCAACTCAGCGCTGTTCGGGGTGCGTGACATCGATTTTACACGTCAGGCCGGGATCATCGGGGCGGCCTACCGCGAAGACGGACAACTGCGTCTGGCGCAGGCCTACCTGGCGAAGGCCGCCGAGGAGGCCGAGCCCGAGAACTTCGCGGCTCATTTGGATCTGGGTTGGGTCGAATTGCAGTTGGGCGATAACGCTGCCGCCGAGTCGTGTTTCAGGCGCGTGCTCGATGTCGTACCGCAGATGACAGACGCCCGAAGCGGGCTTGGCGCGGCCCTGCTGGAACAGGGACGAACCGCCGAGGCGCGTGAGCAACTAGAACAAGCCCTGATGGAAATCCCGGAACACGCCACCACACTTCTGCTGGTGGCGCGGCTCGAATACCAGGCCGGCCACGCCGAACGCGCCGAGCAACTCCTCGATCGGGCGCGGATGTCCGGGGCCCAGGTGCCCCCTGGCTGGCTTGCGCCGGCAGAGTCGAGCCCGGCCCCCGAGACACAGACCGGGGTACCCTGACAACAAGACGGCCGACCCGCCAGATTGCGGCGAGCCAGCCGTCGATCGTGACCATTACGGGGTTCGTGCTAGACGAGACCCTGATCCAGCATCGCGTTGGCGACCTTCAAGAAGCCGGCGATGTTTGCACCGTTGACGTAGTTGCCGGGCGTGCCGTATTCCTCGGCCGTCTTCCGGCAGTTTTCGTGGATGTTGATCATGATGTTGTGCAGGCGCTGATCGACCTCTTCACGGGGCCAGCTCAGACGCAGCGAATTCTGGCTCATCTCGAGGCCGCTGGTAGCCACGCCGCCAGCATTGGCGGCCTTGCCGGGACCATAGAGGATCTTGCTCTCGAGGAAGACGTTAACGGCCTCGGGCGTGCTCGGCATGTTGGCGCCTTCGGAGACGCAATAGCAGCCGTTCTTGACGAGGTTGTTGGCGTCCTCGACGTTGATCTCGTTCTGGGTCGCGGACGGCAGGGCCACGTCGCACTTCACCGACCAGAGCGGGTTGCCCGACGCGTTGGCGTCGGCTTCGTGGTACTTGGCCTTGGGGTACTTCTCGGTGTACTCGCGAATGCGGCCGCGCTTGACGTTCTTGAGGTTCATGACGAACGCCAGCTTTTCGGTGTTGACGCCATCCTCATCAACGATGAAGCCACTGGAGTCGGAGAAGGTGAGGACCTTACCGCCGAGCTGTATGACCTTCTCGGCGGCGTACTGGGCGACGTTACCCGATCCGGAGATGACGGCGCGCTTGCCCTTGAAGGTCTCGCCCTTGGTCTTGAGCATTTCTTCCGCGAAATACACGGCGCCGTAGCCAGTGGCCTCGGGCCGAATGAGGCTGCCGCCCCAGTTGAGGCCCTTGCCGGTAAGCACGCCTTCGAACTGGCGGGTGAGTTTCTTGTACTGGCCGAACAGGAAGCCGATCTCGCGACCGCCGACGCCGATGTCACCGGCGGGGACGTCGCAGTTCTGGCCGATGTGGCGGAACAACTCGCTCATGAAGCTCTGGCAGAAGCGCATGACTTCGGCGTCGGACTTACCCTTGGGGTTAAAATCGCTGCCGCCCTTGCCACCGCCCATTGGCAGCGTGGTCAGCGCGTTCTTGAAGATCTGCTCGAAGCCGAGGAACTTGATAATACCGAGATTGACCGAAGGGTGGAAGCGCAGGCCGCCCTTGTAGGGGCCGATGGCGCTGTTGAACTCAACGCGCATGCCGCGGTTGACCTGGACTTCGCCGCGATCGTTGGCCCACGGGACGCGGAACATGATGATGCGCTCGGGCTCGACGATCCGCTCGAGAATCTTGGCCTGGCGGAACTCGGGATGCCGCTCCATCACCGGCATCAACGACTCGGCCACCTCACCGACCGCCTGATGGAACTCCTTTTCCGCGGGGTTCTTCGCAATGACATGTTCCATGAAAGCTTTGTACAACGATTCAGCACTTGCCATGTGTTGCTCCACTGGGCGCACCCGCGCCGCCAAACAAGTTGTGAGGGTAACAGACGAAGATGGAATCCATCGGTGACACCGAGGTTGAACTGTCTCCCGCATCGCCGGCAGCGCCCCTGCCAAGGCCAGGACCCGGGGGATCCGCACGAGCCGGCAGAGGCTCCATCGCGGCTTCCCGCCACCCCCATACCGCGTGCCGCTCGAAATCAGGTAAACGGGCATTGTGCCAGAAAGTGGGGGCCGATTGCAAGAGCAGCCACTCGGTTTCCTGGCCGACCGGCAAGATGGCACGCGACGGCTGCGAAAAGCGCCGCGCCAGCGTACAATCGCGCTGCCGTCCGACAATTCGGCCTGTTCTCGGAGACCGGCATGGAAACCTGGAAAGAGTTCGACCAGAACGTCATCAGCCATTCGGCCGCCCATCACCTGATGGCGATCGACGATCTCGTCGGCAAGCTGGGCTACGCCCGCGTTTCCGACGTCGCCCGTCTGCTGAGCATCACGCGTGGCAGCGTCTCGATCTCGCTTCAGCCGCTGAAAAAGGCCGACCTGGTCCTCCAGGACGAAAACCGCCATCTCCAGCTTTCACCCAAGGGCCAAGCCCTGGTTGATGCAATCAAGACCAAACGAAGCCTGATTGAGCGTTTGCTGACGGAGCTGTTGGGGGTCGCCGAGGACTGGGCCAAGGTGGATGCCTGCAAGATTGAGCACCTGCTCAGCAACACCAGTGCCCAGCGGATCGTGCAGCTCTTCCGTTTCCTGGACAGCGGCACGCCGACCGTAAGCGCCTTTACCGAAGCACTGCGAGCCTTTCATAGCGATTGCTCGCACGACCCCAAGATCTGTCCGACCTGCGAAAAGGACTGCATGGCGGAGCGGCTACCAGAAGACTAGCCCCCCGCCTGGGAGAACACCGTGGCCAATCTCTCCACGTCACAGTTCGTCGATGAGCTCAACCGCATGTTCGCGGAAGAGACCGAAGCCGCCATCCGCTATCTGCACCTGATAAACGCGGTTCGCGGCATGGACCGGCTGATGGTTGAGCCGATTCTCCGGCAGGCCTTCGAGGAGACCATCCAGCACGCGCTGGTGATCGGGCAGAAGATCCGCACGTTCGGCGCGGCACCGCAACTGCGCGTCTCGGTGGATTGTCCCGGCGAGCCGCTGACCGGCAAACAGGCCGTCGAGATCGCTCTGACGTTCGAAGAGGCAGCCCTGGAGGCCTACCAGGACATGCTGCGCAAGATCGAGGGCGACGTTGTTCTGGAGGAGTTCGTCCGCGCTCAGATCACCGCCGAGTCACAACACGTGGCGGAACTGAAAGAGCTGCTCGATTAGCCCGCCCGCTGCGGCGACCCCATGGCCCCCTACTGTGGCCAAGATCGTTGCCCATGTGGCGGCTGGCATCGTCACCAATGTAGTGGCCGACGTCTCGTCGGCCGTCTTTGTCGTTTCCTTCGTCGCTTCTTCCTCAGGCGTTCGCGTATCGCGTCGCGTGCAGCATGCGCCAGATGTGGCCGAACCATAGCAACAAGCCGGCGACAGGGACGGCGACAATGCACATTGCAATGATTACCGCCACGTCCACCAGGCCCACAACTGGAAACCTGATTGCCGAGGTCGGATTCCAGACTTCCATTACAAGCCATAGCGCTAATCCCGCCAACGCAGACAGGATGGACGGGATGATCATCCAGCCGCTGGCGTAGCACACCACCAGACCACGCCGTGCCGGCTGTCTGAGGCCCAGCCATGACGCGAGCCACGCGGCCAGCATGGTTACTGCGAAAACCGCCAGAGCGTTCCCCAGACCCCAGGCGATCGGAACGACAATCAGGTCCGAGACGTACCCGGGCACGCTGATCGGCAGCAACTCAAACTCCGCGTCGTGGCTCCAGCGGTGCTCGCCAACCGTCAGCATGACAATCGTCCAGATACAGCAAGTCACCGCCGATGCCAGCCCTATCAAGGTGCAAACCCAGACGGCAAATCGCCGTGCCTCCGCCCGGCCTCGGTGTACCGCCAGCCGTCGGGCAAACTCCTTGGCGAAGAGTGACGCCCACAAGGTCGGCAAGAACGTGCGCAGACGGCCCCACGTTGACCGCGCGGCCGCGAACGGCGGCATCTCGCGCCGCTCGGGCAGTGAGAACACGACCGGGCGGCCGCATTCCGGGCAGCGCGCGTCACGCCGCTGTCGCGTCAGGTTGTAGTGGCAGTCCTCGCAATGCAGGGCACGCGGCTCGAATCCCGGGCCGGTTGGCTTTCCGCCGTAGCGGCTGCCCAAACGCAGCAGCACGCTTGCGCCATAGGCCAGACCCGCGAGCGCCGCTACCACGGTGTACGGTACGGTAGTGTTGCGATCGCCCATGACGATCAGGGTCAGGCTGAACAGAATAGTCGGCATTACGAGCGTCGCGGTACTCCACAGGAGCAGGCGTATGCAGCGCCCATAGAGCCTCCCGCGGCTCTCGCCGGCCGCCAGCAGTGGCATCAGCGCCATCGCGACCAAACAGAGAGCGCCCTCGAACAGCGCTACGCCAACACCCACGTGCGGAATAGCGCCAGTGTCTGCAATCGAAACGCCGAGCAGCACGGTCCACGCCAGCGCAATGCGTACGAGTGCGCCTGTGGACGGGATCGATGGTGCTATATCTGAAGACTGCATGTGGGCGAACATCACCAGTATCGCCAATGTCACGATCACGACCAGCACACTGACAAAGTGAACGAAGTATGCCGCCAACCAACCCGATGCCGCCAAGTGCGGCCCAAGTCGGCGTGGAAATACCAGCGCCGCCACTGCTGCCAGCGGAGCAAAGAGCCAATAGACGGGTTTCGCGCGCACAGGTGCCGGCTCGACAGCCGGGTATTCCTCGGCGACCAACTCCATGAGGTCATCAGGTGTCGGCGACAACTCACTCACTGGTTTCCTCATCTCCAGCCGGCTCATGCACCGGTTCCGCCCGTTCAATCGAGTACAGCCCATCGGGGATCTTGGCAGGAGTCTCGGCTCCCTCCGTCGCACGCAGTTCGTAGTCGGTCGCGCCCATGCGCCGGTAAGAGAACGACTTCCGTGCACAAAGCTCCAACGGCACTTTGTCCAAATACTGCGGAACCAGTTCGCCGAGTGATTCCGGATAGTCATCGTGGTCGTGGCGATACGCCGACAGGGCCAGCATCACCACGGCGGCGCGCCGTTGCGCTACGGTTTGATAGATGCTCGCAAACAGGAATTTGTGAAGCCGCATGCCGGTCAGCCACAGCGGGCCGTCAAGGACGACGGGGGTCGCTTCGGCGTATTCGGTGAACAGTGATTCAGTCAGGCGCTCGGCAACGGGGAACTCCAGCGTATCGAATTGCCCGATCTCGGACCGCATGTGCAGGAGCTTGTCGCGCACTGTGGCCCGGTCATCGAACACCGGTGAGAACAGGTTCCAGAATGCGCTCTGCGGAATGGTCTGCACCTTCGGGGCCGATATCTGAGAGGTCAGCACGTCTGCGGAATGGCTGAGCACGAGCCAGCCGTTGCCCCGACCATCATCCGTGTAGTACGGGTCCAGGAGCCGGTCGATCCCGATGTGAAACCCGCAGTACTGGGCAACGGCTTCGCTGAGGGACGTCCCAAGTTCATCGGAGACCAGCACGATCAGCTCATGCGCCAGGCCGGGGGGCAGGGGGCGCTCTCGCGTGACACACCGCAATTCGACCAGAGGGCTCTCGCCGATGCCGTACCAGCCGTACCACCAGGAATCGGGGCCGATTGTGGTAAGGCTCTGAAGTTCCATCAGGCGCAAGGCCGCGCGCAGGTCATCCACAGCGCCACGCAGATCATCCTGCTGCTCTGTACGGTAACGGGCCCGCGCCGATAGCGCCCCCGCTGCCTCACTCCATATGCGTCTATCAATAACGCCCGCCGGGAATCGACCGGTGTCTTTCGCAACAACCATCCAATAGGGATCCACTCTGATGTGTTCCAGCGCCGGCAACAGAGCCGCACGCTGCCGCGTGGCCTTGACCAACTCGTCCAGCACATGCCGCTGCGGCTCAGCCGTCACGTACGTGACGATATCCCGCAAAACGGGGCGTTCATCCGGTGTCCACTGACCACGGACTGCATCCCAGATCGGGATCGCACCCCAGGCCGACGCGTTCTGTGCGTTCTGCGACGTAAATGGCTGTAGGGAAAGCAGCAGGGCCTGCAACTCATCCAGTCGCCCCTGCGCCTGATCCTCTTCCGGAGTCAGATCGCGCGGCGGGGCCGCCGGCAGCGTGCTCCAGCGCGCGACGGCGAACCAACCGAACCAAAGTAGCAGTAAGCCGTACAACACGCGGCGCACGATGCGGACGAGCCGCCAAGCGAGCCTCGGCTTTGTGGTTTCAGTCAATCGGACGTCCCCCTTCCCTTTCGCCGACTCGGGTCGTTCGCCTGATTGATCCCGTCTCGC
This sequence comes from Phycisphaerae bacterium, assembly GCA_016935035.1. Classification (GTDB taxonomy): domain Bacteria; phylum Planctomycetota; class Phycisphaerae; order UBA1845; family Fen-1342; genus JAFGRR01. The sequence continues at coordinate 17,998 of JAFGRR010000032.1, forward strand.
GCCTACTTCCCGCGCCCGGTGCCCAATTCGCCACGCAGCGCGTCCTCCAGCGCTAGGTACAGAAACTCGAACCCCAGGCGGCGGATTCGAGTGGGCAAGACCTGCGCATCGCCGCGCAGCAGTATCGCGCCCATCTCACCCAGCGCCAAGCGCAAAGCACAGCTCGGCACGCGCATGATCGTCGGCCGACGCAGCACGCGGCCGAGGCGCTTGGTGAATTTGTGGTTGCTGGCCGGCTGCGGTGAGGTGGCGTTGATCGGGCCGGCGACGTCCGGCTGGTGCATCAGGAAGTACAGCATGCCGACGAGGTCGTCGAGCGCGATCCAGTTCATGTATTGCCGGCCGTGGCCGAGCGTGCCGCCGAGGCCCAGGCGGAACGGCCTGAGCATTTTGGCCAGCGCCCCACCCCGCGCCGCGAGCACCATGCCGGTGCGCAGCTTGACGACGCGGATGCCGGCGTCGGAAGCCGGCTGCGTGGCGGCTTCCCACTCGCGGCAGACGCCGGCGAGGAAATCGTCGCCGAGCGGGCCGCTTTCGTCGACCGAGCCAGCGGAGGTGGCGTCATAGATGCCGGTAGCCGAGGCGCTAATCAGCAGACGCGGCTTCTCGGTCAGCCCGGCCAGCGCCTCGCTCAGCAGGCGCGTGCCGACCGTGCGGCTGTCGCGGATTTCGCGCTTGAAGGCGGCGTTCCAACGCCGATCAGCGATGTTGGCGCCGGCCAGATGTACGACGATGTCGGCGCCTTCGAGCGCCTGGGCGCTGATCCGCCTTTCCGTCGGTGACCATTCGATGTCATTGGAGCCTGGCACCACAGGTGTTCGCATCAGGCGATCGACGCGATGGCCGGCGACGCGGAGAAACGTCGCCAAGTGCGAACCGACCAGACCGGTTGCACCACTGATGACGACGCGCAGCGGCGGCCGACCGGAATACGGTGCCATCCGGGCAAGATCGTTGTGCAGGCGGCGTTGCTGGTAGTGGAGCAGTCGCCTGAGCGAGTCCTCTTGTCGGCGGCTGGGCGGCGTCTCAGGCAGAATCGCTAACGTCACTGTACTAGCGGACTTACCGGTCGGCGTCGCGCGCAGTGACCATTCGTACGGCCCGCCGAAGCCGGTGACATGCAGCCTGAGCAGACCGTGTGGCTCGTAGGCGGCGTAGCGGTACTGTCGCACGCCGGCCTTTCGCCCGTGACGAATCCCAATCAACACCCGGCCACCGTCGCTGACGCCCCCCTGGCAGTCGATTTCGAGCGGCGTCTCCCAGGGCGGGCAGAGGCGCTCGAGTGCCGCCGGCCGAGCGCACCACTCGTAGACCGTCCCCGCGGCCGCTGGCACGTTGAAGCTCGCCGTTAGCTCGGCCATCCGAATCTCGTGCCTCGCCAGAGCTGACTCGATCAAACCGCTCAGTGATTCTCGCATCGCGCCGCCGAATACGCAAGCCAGGGCTTGTGTCGTGCCAGGGGTCGAATAAAATCATTCAAACTGCTCGCTGTTGTGGTACTGTTAGAGGCCCGCACTGGTTTTGCGTATGCGAGATGCACTTTCCCCGAAACAGGTGGCCCGCGCCATCGGCGTCAGCGAAGCTTCGCTTAAGCGCTGGTGTGATAAGGGGTTATTGCCGACCATTCGCACGGCGGGCGGGCATCGCCGGCTGCCGATCGCCGGCGTGCTCGAGTTCCTGCGCACATCGCAGCGCGGACTATTGAGGCCGGAGGTGCTCGGGCTGCCGGCGACTTGCGGCAAGACCGAGGCCGTCCTGGAACGTGCCATGCCGCGCCTGCGGGCAGCCTTGGAGGCGGGCGACCACGAGCGCATCCGCGCCACGATCTTAGATATGCACCTCGCCCGGCACAGTCTCGACGAAATCGGCGACCGGGTGGTCATGCCGGCGTTGGCGGCGCTGAGGCAGGGCTGTGAATCTGGGGTGTTCGAGGTGTATCAGGAGCGGCTTGCGACCGAGCTTTGCCTGCGGGCGTTGCATGAGGTGGCCCAAACACTGCCCACGCTGCCGCAGGCCGCGCCGGCGGCACTCGGCGCCACCATCGCCGGCGACCTGGACCGAGTGCCAATCACGCTGATCGAGTTGATTCTGCGGCAGGTCGGGTGGCAGGCGCAATCGCTCGGGCCGGACATACCGGCGAAGTCGCTGGCGGCGGCGTTGCACGGCAAGCGACCGCGCATGTTCTGGCTCAGCGTCTCGCGCATGCGTTCAGTTGATGAGTTCCTGGGCGAGTATCAACGCGTGTTCGATACCGCGATGGAGCACGATATCGCGCTGGTCGTCGGCGGGCCGGCACTAAAGGACGAGATTCGCCGGCAAATGCGTTATTCGGCGTTCTGCGACAACTTCAGCCACTTGGTGACGTTTGCCAGGACGCTGTATCACCCGGGTGGCGAGGGCGAACACTCAGCCTAAATGGCTGCTCAAGATCATGGTGCGCCCACTGTGATTGTCGAACCGTCCGGGCTGAAGCCCGGGGCTCTCGTTGTCGCACACTCTTGAGCACGCATTTAGGTCACGGAACAGGCAATCTGTGGGCTAGTAGCCATCTGGCATCGTGGCAGTGTGTCTTTGCGTTCGGCAACTCCAACAGAGCCCGAAGCGGAAGCAAGGGGCATATTGGTTCTGTCGTAGTGCGCGATAATCAGGTATCGTCGCTGAGTCTCGAACACCATCCTTGTTCATGCCGCCTCGCCCCCATTGCACAACCTGAATATGCCCCTCGCTGCCGCTTCGGACTCTGAATGGTCGGCGGTAATGTTGCGTTGTGCTTGTGGTCGGGCGCGGGTTCGCGACATAATCAACAAACTTGTCCCGTTCGGCCGTGTCGAGTTCGGAAGGAATGCTTATGCGCGATCAACTGCCGCAGACAGAGCACAAGACACGCGAGGCCGCCCAGGCCCAATCCGCGGGCGGGTCGGACGGCAATGGCAAGACCTGTCGCACCGAGGCGCAGGAGAACTCGACGGCGCGCAAGCTGGACAAGCGCTACGAACACGTCGGCCGCGCATCAACCAACCCCAACAAACGCTCCGACCGCACCGATGACGGCAAGGTCACCTCGCATGCGTACGCCGAGCGCTCACGGGCGACCCGCGGGGCGGCCAACCCCAAGGGCTTCGTGCCGACACAGCAACTCAAGACCCGCAAGATCAGCCAGCAGTACATCGACATCGACTATCACCACCCGCTCGAAGACGTGCTCGATCGCTGGATCACGAGGAAAGTCCTCGGCTATATCTCCCGGCGGCGCCCGGGACGCAAGACGCTGATCGAGGAGATCCTCGAGTCGTATGACAATCCCGCCGCCCCGCTTTCGCAGCGGCTGCTCTACTGGCCGATTCACAAGTTCATCGACCGCATGCGCGGCTCGGTGCCGGCGGCGACGTTGCGCGAGCGCCTGGTCAAGCATCGGGCGACGCTGCGCGGGCTGGTGCTGACGGCGCGCAGCGTGGCGGAGTTTGGGCTGCGCGTGCCGCAACGCTTCAGCGGTCCGCTGTTCGTGGTCTGGAACTTCACGAACCGCTGCAATCTCAAATGCCGGCATTGCTACCAGGACTCCGAGCACAAGTGCCTGCCGGAGGAGCTGACGCTCAAAGAGAAGCTCGCGGTCATCGATCATCTGGCCGAGGAGTATGTGCCGATGGTCGCGTTCGCCGGTGGCGAGCCCACCATCTGCCCGGATCTGATTCCGGTGCTCAAGCGCTGCCAGCAACACGGCATTCACACGACGCTGGCGACCAACGGCGTGCTGATAACGCCCGAATTCGCGGCCAAATTGGCTGACGCCGGCTGCAAGTACATCGAAATCTCGCTTGACTCGGTACATCCGGAGCGGCACGACGAGTTTCGCGGCATACCCGGCATGTGGCATCGCACCGTGCGCGGCATGCGCAACGTCGTCGCGCAAGAGGGCCTGCGGCTCGGCGTCGCGATGTGCGTCACGCGCTGGAACTACGACGAAGTCGAGGACATGCTCCAGTTCGCCGTCGATATGGGCGCGAGCTGCTTCGCGCATTTCAACTTCATCCCGGTCGGACGCGGGCTGGAGATGGTCGAGGGCGACATCACACCGGCCCAGCGCGAAAAGCTGCTCATGACGCTGAACAAGTGGATGC
>JAFGRR010000312.1 GCA_016935035.1 Phycisphaerae bacterium
ACGTAGTTGTGGGCCGAGTCGTAGAAGTTGAACCACAGGATCTCGCTGGCATTCTCGACGCCGCCAACGAATCTGAACGACTCCAGCATCTGCGTTCCGGTAAGCGTCGCGCACTGATAGTCGTCCTCATCGACGACGACTGCGGTGGCTGACACATCCCAAGAGGGACTCGTCAGATCCATGTTGGAATAGTCCACGAGGCCTCTGGGCGTGCCAGCGGCCCCGTCCAGTGGGATGGCGGTCATCGTGACGCCGTTGCCCTCGCTGAACACTGTGCGGTCGGCATAGGCCACTCCGGCCATTGCCAACACCATGGCAATTACCAATACCTTCTTCATATCAACTCCTCCTTCGGGCATCCTCAAATACCCGCTGACCATGACAGGGCCAAGCTTCAGCCACCGCGTACGCCGCAGTGACGCTTCCGCTGGCCCGACACCTGAATCACAGATCCGCCAAACTGCCGAAGACGGCGTCTAGCGTCGTCTTCGGCTTACAGCCGATTCAATGTATCAACGTCAAGAGCGTGCTCCGTTTCCGTAATCAGGCACAACAGACGTGGGAAAACCCCATGGCATGGGCTTCTCCGCTCCTCCTCCTTACCGATCACACACCACTGCTGTTTCTTGTACCGTACTCGCTTACGAAAGTCAACAACAGCCGCTTTTGTGATATTGCAGGCCACTATTATAGGGCCTATATCCCGTTTGCGGTAACCTCTGGGACTTATTCGGCCGCGTCAAATACGCTCGCCGCGATATGACTCTGTGTGCGTGTTATCCGCTGCCGGCTGTTCTAGAAGAAACGGCCGGCACAGAGACGGAATCCCGCTTGCGTCCTCCACCGGCCCCACGGTTGCATCTTGAAGAGGGGGCCTGTCGGTCTGATCGCCAGTGGCGGGCGCCGCGCGGCGGCAGCCGGCGCCGGCTTGACGGGCGCCAACGCCGACCGCTAGCCTGGGAGACGCGCGGCGGTCACGCCTTCGCGGTACGTATCAGGATGGGTGTATATGCACGGCGCAATCCTCCGAAGCACCGTTGTGGTTGCGGTCACGTCTCTTGTCGCAACGACTGCGGCGCAGTTTGACGTACAGGTGAACGTCGGCGCCGACGGCCTCGACATCGCCGGCGATGCAGCCAATGAGTCGATGCTCGTAATGGACCCGCGTGATCCTAACGTGATGGCCGTCGGTTGGCGCAACTTCACGGATCGTGTGCGCTCCAATCGCGAGGCTGGCTATGCGTTCACTCGCGATGGCGGTTGGACGTGGACCTATCCGGGAATTATCACGCACTTCCCAGCACGCTATCACCCGGCGATGGTCAGCGACCCGGTACTGGCGGCGTTCGCCGACGGCGGCCTGCTGTACGCGAGCCTGGTCTGGTCGCAGTGGAGCACCGAACAGGCGGTCTTCCTGTCACGCTCGTCGGACCAGGGCCGAACCTGGACCGATCCCACGGCGGTTCTGGAGGCGGACAACGCCGAGGTGCTGGACAAACCCTGGGTCGTCGTCACCGGCGACGGAATAGTGTATGTGTCCTACACGCTCGGCATATACAGCCCTTGGCACGTGTACATCCAGCGTAGCATTGATCGCGGGCGGACGTTCACGCCGCGCTTCCGCGTTTCCGAGCAGCCCGGCGAGCACGCCTCGATGCCGGCCGTTGGCCCGGACGGGACGCTGTACGTGCTGACGCTCTGCACCGTGCCATACGATTCCGGGATTCGTATCCGCGTGGCACCGGACGCCGGGGATCTCTGTTGGCCGCCGCGGTTCGGCGAGGCGGTGGAATTTCGCCGCGCGGCGATCATTGGCGGGCGGGGCGAGTGCGCCGTCGGGTTGCACGTGCCGGCGATCACGGTGGACAGCGGCGACGGGCCGTATCGCGGCTCCGCCTACGCCGCCTACGTTCGCCGCAGCCGCCTGGAGGCCAACGATATCGCCGTTGTGCGTTCGCACGATCGCGGTGCCACCTGGGATGTCACGCGGCGTGTGAATGACCGGGCCATGCCATGGCAGCGAGATTGCTTTATTCCCACGATCGATGTGGCGCCGGATGGGCGTGTCGACGTGGCTTGGTACGATCGCCGCGACGATCCCGACGGTCTGCGTGCCGCCATCTACCACACCTACAGCATCGACGGCGGTGAAACGTGGCAGCCGAACGTCCGCCTCACGCGGAGCTTCGATCCGACACGCGGCTATCCCGAGGCCAGCCACAAGATCGGCGAGTACATCGGCATCGTCAGCACGAACGATGAATTGCGGCTGGTGTACACCGCGTCATACGGCGGCGAACAGAACCTGTATTGCGCCGTCCACAAACCCTATCTCGGCGACCTCAATGGGGATCGCATCGTTGACTTCGCCGATTTGCAGCCGTTCGTCCTGGCGGCGCGTGATCCGGCGTCGCACGCCCTGGCGTATCCGATGGTGGATGTTCAGAAACGCGGTGACCTGAACCGTGACGGCCGCGTCGACATGGCCGACGTCGAGCAGTTTGTCGACCGAGTGATGGTGCGATAGCCGCCAACCTGGCTACCGTCCGTGGCGGTCGCCACTCCTGTTTGGCCACGTTGCGGCGTTGCGGTTACACTTTGCGGTTCTGATCGGTCGCGCGGGGTGCGCGGCTGGCGCTGATCGGGAGCATGGCGAATGAAAGTCCACGAATACCAGGCGCGCGACCTGCTGCGGCAGGCCGGCATTCCGGTGCCCGCAAGCGAGGTGATCGATCGCCCGGGCCAGGCCAAGGATGCGTACAAGCGGCTCGGAGCCGAGACGGTGGTAGTCAAGGCCCAGGTGCACGCCGGCGGACGCGGCAAGGCGGGATATGTCAAACTCGTCCACTCGGCCGCGGCGGCCGCCGAGCATGCCGAACGCATGTTCGCCAACCCGATGGTCTCGAAGCAGACCGGACCGCAAGGTATCAACGTGCGACGGATTCTGCTGGCGCCGGCGGTGGACATTGCGCACGAGTATTACGTGGGCGTGGTGATTGACCGTACGCTGCGCGTCCCGGTGATGATGGCAAGCGCCGAAGGAGGCGTCGAAATCGAGGAGGTCGCCGCCCGCGACCCCGACGCGATCAAGAAAGCCTGGTTCGACCCGCACCTGGGACTGGGGGGCTTTCAAGCGCGGGCCCTGGCGGCGGAGATCGGTCTGACCGGAGCCGCGGCCAAGGCTGTCACAGACCTCATGATGAAGCTCGCGCGCCTCTTCGTCGACAACGATTGCTCGCTGGCCGAGATCAACCCGCTGGTCCAGACGCCGACCGGCGAAATCCTCGCCATCGATGCCAAGCTCAACTTCGATGACAACGCCATTTTCCGGCACAAGCACATCGCGGGACTCTTCGACCCGGGTGAGGAGAACCCCGCCGAACTCGCCGCCAAGGAGTGCGACCTCAACTACATCGCGCTCGACGGCAACATTGGCTGCCTGGTCAACGGTGCCGGGCTGGCGATGGCCACGATGGACATGATCAAGCTGCACGGCGGCGAACCGGCGAACTTCCTCGATGTCGGCGGCGGTGTCACCGTCGAGGCCGCCGTCGAGGCTTTCAAGATCATTCTCGGCGATGAGAAGGTGAAGGCTATTCTAGTCAACATCTTTGGCGGCATCGCCAAATGCGACGTCATCGCTGATGCCCTGATTCAAGCGGCCAGGCAGGTCGGCTTCAAGGCACCCGTCGTCGTGCGGCTCGAAGGCACGAATGTTGACCTTGCCCGCAAGATGCTGAGCGATGCCAACGTCGAAGGACTGCAAGTGGCCGCTGATTTCACCGATGCCGCCAAACGTGTGTGTGCGTGTGTCTGATCGTGCCCGGCGATCGTGAGTTACGAGAATGAATGGCGAACTTCTGAAACTGCTTGATGGTTTTCCGGGCGCGCGGGTGATGCTGGCCGGCGATCTGATGCTGGATCGCTACGTCTTCGGCGACGCCGAACGCATCAGCCCCGAGGCGCCCGTGCCGGTGTTGCACGTGGTCGAGCGGCAGGATCGCGTCGGTGGGGCGGGATCGGTGGCGCTGAATCTCGCGGCGCTGGGCGCCGAGGTGCTTTGCTGCGGACTGGTTGGCGACGACCCTGCGGGCAAACTTGTTCTGAGACTGCTCGGCGAGGCGGGCGTGGATTGCGGCGGCGTGCTGCGTGCGGCCGATCGACCCACGATCACCAAAACGCGCCTCGTCGGCCTGGCCGAACATCGCCACCGTCAACAGATCCTGCGCGTCGATGACGAACGCGTGCAGCCGCCGACACCGAGCGATGCGGAAAAGCTGCTTGGCAGCGCCCGCGCGATGCTGCAACGAGCCGACGTGATCTGCCTTGAAGACTACGCCAAGGGGCTGCTGTCAGCGGAGTTTTGCCAGACGCTCATCGGCGAGGCGCGTGCGGCGGGCAAGGCGGTGCTCGTCGATCCCGGAAGGATGCGCGACTGGTCAAAGTACAGCGGCGCGACCGTGCTTACGCCGAACCGGGCCGAACTGGAGATCGGCGCTGGTGTCACACTGAGCGATGCGGAGCTGCCCGCAGCCGCTCATCGTTTGGTAGGGGAACTGCAACTCGACGCGCTCATTATCACACTCGGTCGAGACGGTGCGTTGCTGGTACGCGCCGACGGCTCGGAGCGGCGTTTTCCGACCAAGCCGCGCGCGGTTTACGATAACACCGGCGCGGGCGACGCCGTCCTCGCGATGGCCGCCGTCGCACTCGCATCCGGCGCCACGCTCGAACAGGCCACGCCACTCGCGAACGTCGCCGGCGGACTCGAAGTCAGCAAGTTCGGCTGTGTGCCGATCTCGCTTGAAGAGGTGCGCGACGATCTGCGCCGCGGACACGATACGCAGCGCGGCAAAGTGCGCGAGGTGACCGACCTGGTCGGCGAACTCGACGCCCGGCGACAGCGTGGCGAGACCGTTGTCTTCACCAATGGCTGCTTCGACATTCTGCATCCGGGGCACATCGACCTGCTCGAAAAAGCCAAATCGCTCGGTAGTCTGCTTGTCGTCGGCGTAAACACCGATGCGTCGGTGCGAGCGCTCGACAAGGGCGACGATCGGCCGATCAGGCGTGAGGCCGACAGGGCACGCGTGCTGGCGGCACTTGAGGCTGTCGATTATGTCGTGCTTTTCAGTGAGCCCGATCCCGGCGTGCTGATCGAACGCATCGCGCCCGACGTCCTCGTAAAGGGCTCGGACTGGGCGGACAAGGGTGTCATCGGACAGGAATTCGTCGAATCGCGCGGCGGCCGCGTGGCCCTGCTCGACCTGGTCGCCGGCTACAGCACGACCGCCGAGCTCGACCGCATCCGCAACGCCGCCAGGAACGCGAAGTGAGCGACATCGCCAGGGACGCGGCCCCGCATCAGAGCCCGAAGCGGAAGCGAAGGACATATTCGGCAGTGGCAGTGCTTGGTGGTCTATTCTGACGAAGGCGGCCGACGAGATGTCGGCCCTGCAACACATGCTGACTCGAATACTCACAGAGGTGGCATTCGATGAGTCGCGACTGGAAAACCGTCCTGGATGAGCATGAGAAGGTCATCGGCGGCTTGCGCGACAGCGAACACGTGCTCGCGCATATCGTCGAGGAAGTCGTCAATTGCCTGCGGGCGGGTCGGCGCGTGTACACGCTCGGCAACGGCGGCAGCGCGGCCGACGCCCAGCACATCGCCTGTGAGCTACTTGGTCGCTTCAAGCTCGACCGTCTGGCCCAGGCCGCCATCGCCATCAGCACCGACTCATCGACGCTGACCGCGATCGCGAACGATCTTGGCTACGACCAGATCTTCTCCCGCCAACTCGAAGGGCTGCTGCAAACCGGCGACGTGGTCTGGCTGCTCAGCACCAGCGGCAACTCGCCCAACGTGATCAACGCCGCCAATACCGCGCGAACCTACGGGGCTACGCTGATCGGTTTCACCGGCGGCACCGGCGGCGAACTTGAGCCGCTGTGTCACCTCACATTCAAAGTGCCGCACAAGTCGTCGGATCGCATTCAGGAAGCCCACGCCCTGGCTTATCACTACATCTGCGAACGCGTCGAAGCCGAACTGGCATGAACCTGCTGTTGCTGGCCGAAGATCTGCACCGAGACGGCAACCTCGTCGAAGCCGCCTGGTGGTGGCTGATTGCGCTCGCGTTTGTCTACTACGCCTGGCGCCAGAGGGGTGGCGCTCGGCAGCGCTGCTGGATCGCGGCGGCCGTGTTTTTCCTGTTTGGTGCCAGCGACCTCATCGAAATGCAGACCGGCGCTTGGTGGAAGCCGTGGTGGCTGTTCGCCTGGAAAGCCGCCTGCGTCCTGGCGATGCCGTACCTCGTGATCGCCGACTATCGAGCCAGGCGAAAAGGAGCGGGCAACTGCGAGTCTGTGAATGGGGAAAACGCCGTCGGTGACGCCGACGGCGATTCACAGCAAGACAAGACCCAACGGGGCGATCCAGAGTAGCGAGGAGTATATGGCCCTGGAAGACGTCGCGTGGTAGATGTTGCGTGTGCAGCTAGCCCCGTTGGGGCTAACACGCTATGGCTGCTGATGGAGGACGCGGATGTTTCGCGTATTGATGGCGGAGAAGTTGAGTGAGGCGGCCGATGGACGCCTGGCGGCGGGGGCTGAGGTCATCTATGCCAACGCCAATGATGAGGAGTCGCTGTGCAGGCTGGTCGGCGATGTTGACGCGCTGATCGGACGCACGCACACCGAGATCACGCGGCGGGTGATGGAGACCGGCAAGCGGCTGAAGGCGGTGGCGGTCGCGGGGGTGGCGATTGACAAGGTCGATGTCGATGCCGCGGCCGAGCTTGGCATCGCGGTGCTGAATCGGCCGGGGGCCGCGACGGACGCAGTCGCCGAGATCACGACGGCTTTCATGCTCAACCTGCTGCGGCCGATTCCCCGGCTGTACGCGGCGTTCAAGGCGGGCAAGTTTCGCGAGGCGCGGGCCAAGCCGCACGGGCGTGAGCTGCGTACGCTGACGGTCGGTGTCGTCGGCATGGGGCGGATCGGGTCGGCGGTGGGGCGGATCATGAATCGCGGCTTCGGTGCCCGTGTGCTGTACAACGACATCATCGAGGTCGGGCCGTTTGATTTCGAGGCTACGCCGGTGGACAAGCCGACGATCTGGGCCGAGAGCGACATCGTCACGTTGCACGTGCCGCTGACGGAGCTGACACGCGGCCTCGTGACGGCGGACGTCCTCAAACAGATGCGGTCCAGCGCATTCCTGATCAACGCATCACGCGGCGCGGCGGTCGATACGGACGCGCTGACGACGGCGCTGCAAACCGGCGAGATCGCCGGTGCCGGGCTGGACGTGACGTATCCCGAGCCGTTGCCGCCGGAGCATCCGCTGTTCGCGTGCGAGAACTGCCTGATGACGCCACACGTCGCCGCCCGCACCTTCGGTGGCCTGGAGCGCATGTGCGGCATCGTCGATGACGTGTTGGAGTATCTGGGAGAAGAGGAAAAGAGACAGGGACGTAGGGACGCAGGGACGTAGGGAACGACGAAGACGCGCGACCGGGCGGCGCTGCCCAAACAGAGCCCGAAACGGGAGCGAGCGGCATATTGCCGTTAGTTCTGAACAGCGAACAGCGAATCAGAGACGCGTCGAGCGCTAGTTCGCAAGACGTTTCTCGACCTCTTCGCGGGCGGTCTTCAGCGTTACGCCCATCTTCTTCATCGCGCGTTCGCCGGCGCTCTGTTTCTCGCGCAGCAGCGCCAGCAGTAGGTGTCCGCTGCCGATGCGGTCGCACTTGAGGCGATGTGCCTCGTCGATCGCCAGGGCCATGACGTTGCGGAAATGAGGTGTTCCGGGCAGGCGGCCGAAGACCCAGGTATCTTCCTTGTCGCGCTGTGCGATGTCGTCGATGGTCTTCCTGGCACGTGCCTCGTCGATCTTGAAGTGTGCGAGGACCTCGCCGCCGATGCCGCCTCCCTGCCGGAGTATCGCAAGGAGAATGTGCTCGGTGCCCACGTACTCGAGTTCGTATTCGCGGGCGATCTCATTAGCGAGCTTGACGATGGCCTCGGCGTCGCCATCCAGGTGTTGCATCGGCATTCCGTTGACCTCTCAGGATACCCAGTGCGAACTGATCCACTTGTAGCCCAGCGATAGCACGGCAACGATTACAGTGAAAATCAGCGTGATTTTCAACAGCCGCAGCCGATGACGCAACTCTTTATCACGCAACTCCTTGAGTTGGGACTCCAGCTCGGCGATCTTGGAATCGATGCGTGTTTCGATATGATCCAGCTTGGCGTCCACGCGGGCCTCGATTTCGTCGAGCTTGGCCGCTATGTAACTATCGGCGGCCCCGCGAAGCTGGTTCGCCACGCCTTCGAGCAGCTTGAGCCGCGGCGCGGGCTTGTCGGGCTCGGTTGGTGTTGCTGGGTCGCCGGCGTGGTCGCCGTTTTCGGGCAACCTGCCAAGTGCTACCGAGACCACGTCCCGCGTCATCTGCCCGAGTTGACCAAACACGCCGCCCAACACCGAGCGGGGCCGCTTGCCCGGGCGCCCGCCAGTCGGTGGAGTCCCTGGTGCCTCCGGTGGTTCATGCCCGGGTTGTGTCATCTAGCGGACTCTCTTACGCCAGGGTGGCACAGCAGCATTTCACCGGCAAGATGCCGGTGCCACATGGGGGTGGGCCTGGTGTCAGACATACGAGTGCAGTTGCCACAAGACGACCAGTATGATGGACCACGCGCCGATCTGCAACAACTCGCCCGCCAGCGGCCGCGGGTTGAATGTGACGACCTGATACGAAAGGTACAACCGCAGCATGCGACGATGCGGGTCACGCCCGCGCAATAACCGCGCGAGTCGCACTACCGTCCCGGCGGTCGCCAACACGGCATAAATCGTCAGGAACACAAAGAGGCACATGCGGTAGAACGTGAACAGGTCGAAGTCCCACATGGTCGTGCCTCAGGAGAGCAGTCAATCGGCGGCCATGATCTCCGCCGGCACACCCTCGAACAGCAGTGAGCCGACGCGGACCAGTGTCGCACCCTCCTCGACGGCGATCTCATAGTCCTGGCTCATGCCCATCGACAGGTGCCGACAGGCAGGCCCGACGATTCCGCGATCGCGGGCGTCGGTCAGCAGTTGTCGCAGCCGAGCGAAGTGCGGCCGGGCGTCTTCCGGGTTGTCCGCCAGCGGGGCCATCGTCATCAGCCCGCACAGGCGGATGTGCTGCTTGGGGCCGAGCTCTTCGAGCAGGGCCGGGAGCTTGTCCGGCGTGACGCCGTACTTCTGCTCCTCGCCGGCCACATTCACCTCGATCAGTACGTCCGCGCTGATCCCGTGCCGGCCGGCCAGCTCGTCGATCTGTTCGGCCAGACGCAGCGAGTCCACGGCATGTACGATTCGGACGCTCGGCAGCAGGTACTTGACCTTGTTGCGCTGGAGGTGCCCGATCATGTGCCAGCGCGGGGCGTCGACCGTGACCGTTGTTTCGAGCGTCGCCGCGCTGCTGCCCAGGGCGTTGGTCCGCGGCATTAGCTGCTGGACACGGCTCTCGCCGAGGTCGGTGCAGCCGGTCCGGAGCAGCTCGCGGATGACCGCCAGGCCGGTATATTTCGTTACCGCCACCAATGTGACATCGCCGGGTTCACGGCCTGAGCGGCGGTAGGCGGCGGCGATCCGGGCACGCACCTCACCCACGTTTTCCCGGAGCCTGTCTTCCCATGCCGCCGTCGTCATTCTGACATTCTGTTCATAAGTGTGGCCGGCGAGTGGTCGCGGCGCGTGGAGTAGTCGTCAAACTCGTTCTATACTGTGTCGCCATGTTAGACGCGTTTACCAGGGTGTTCCAGCGATTGGGCGGCTCGGCCGGCGATCCGGGGTCCGTCGTGATCGAGCTGATACTGATCGGCCTTGCCCTCTATTGGTGCGTCAGCAAGCTCGAGGGCACGCGCGGCACACGCCCGTTGCGGCAGTTGCTCGTCATTCTGCTGATCGTGACGCTCGGCGTGCGTTTGTTCGGCTCGACGCGTCTCGACATTCTCTATCGCTTCTTCGTCATCGGGATAGCGATTACCGCGCTGGCCGCGTTCCAGCCCGAGCTGCGCCGGGCTTTCATCCGCGTCGGCGACGTGACCTTCACCAGACGCCGCGGACCGCAGGCTCGCCTCATAAACGCCCTGGTCAAGAGCGCTGGCTATCTGTCGCGGAACAAGTACGGCGGATTGGTCGCACTGCAACGCGTCGTCGATCTCCAGGGCTGGGCCGAGAACGGCACGCTGCTCAACGCCGAGGTTTCCGCCAATCTGCTTAATACCATCTTCTTCCCCAATACGCCGCTGCATGATCTGGGGGTGATTGTGCGTGGCAATCGCGTACTGGCGGCGAATTGCCAGTTCCCGTCGGCGGAAAGCGACGAAGTCGACGCGGCCCTCGGCAGCCGGCATCTGGCCGCGATCGGCATGAGCTACGAGTCGGACGCGCTCGTGCTGGTCGTTTCGGAAGAGACCGGCGCCATTTCGCTTGCCGACAACGGCAAGCTCACACGCTACCTCTCGATGGACGATCTCGAGCGCGAACTCGAGAGCCGCCTTAACGGCGTGCCGCGCGTCGAGGGCCAGGGCAAACGCCGCAAGGGCAGCCTGTCCGGGGCCTGGTTCACGATTCGCCGGTTCCTGGTGGTCGTGCCGCTGACGCTGATCATCTGGTACCTGGCTGACCAGGCGACACAAGTCGCCGTGGACAACATCCAGTTCCAATTGATACCGCAGCTTCCGCGCGACCGCCTGGTGATGCTTGATGATCCGCCCTCGGGCCAGTTCACCGTTAGTATGCGCGGCTCGAATCACGCGATCGACGTGCTGCGCGGCGAGGCCGTCGGCGACATCATCATGGCCAACTGGCAGACCGACCAGTTCCTTCAGATCGGCCAGCACACGCTGCCGGCGCGCGAGGTGCTGGAGCAATTACCGCTCGTGCGCACGCTCGGGCTGACGGTCGAGAACGTGCAGCCCGACAGCCTGAGCATTCGCGTCGATCGTCCGGAGACGCGCACCGTGCCGGTGCACGTTGATAGCGGTTCGGTCCTGACGGCCGAGCACCAGATTGACCCGCCCGAAGTCGCTCTGACACTTCCGCAGGCCGTGTGGCAGGAGCTCGGGTCAGACGAAGCCCTCGTCATCGCGCCTGTCGCCAGCCAGGTCACCGGGATCGAACCCGGACAGCGGCCGCGCCTGACCGGCGTTGTGCTGCAACCACCGCGCGCCGACCTGCGTGCAGTGAGCATCGACCCGCCCACCGTGAACATTCGCCTGCTGATCGCTGCTCGCTCGCGGGACATACCTCCGATCCAGAGCGTGCCCGTGCGGCTGAGCTTCTCGCAGGGTTTCTGGCGCCGCTACGCCGACGGCACCCACCGACTTGAGCTGCTGGAGCCGCTGGAGTGGCTCATCACGGAGCTCAAGCTGCGCGTGGACCAGGGGGATGTGACGTCGGTTTCGAGCCAGGACGTCGATGCATTTGTGCTTATCACCGAAGATCTTTTCGACACGCCCGGAATCGAACGCACGCTGGACGTCACGATCCGTCGGCCGGCCGGCGTCTCGCTGGTCGGGCCGACGCCCCAGGTTCGGGTGCGACTGGTCGAAGTCTCACCCGGAGGTTAGTAATGTCGCGGCCGCCTCGCTCCGTTCTTCCGACAATACTGCATCAAGATGACGACGTGCTCGTGGTGGATAAGCCCGCCGGGCTGACGGTGCGGCGTGATCGCGGCGAGATCCCCTGTGTTCTGGACGAGTTGTCCACGGCCGTCGCGGACACGTTCGAGGTCGTTGGGGATCTGGATTCAGAAGCCAGCGGCGTTGTCGCATTCGTTGCGACCGGAGAAGGTCGTGACGACCTGCTCAAGCAGTTGGAAGAGCGGCGGGCCGAGCGCTGCCTGCTGGCGCTGGTGACCGGTTACGTGGAATCCGAGGGTGAGATCAACCTGCCGCTGCGCTTCGACGGCCGCATCCAGCACGTTTCACATCGTCGCGGCAAACCCGCCCGCACCCGCTACAAGCTGCGGCAACGCGTGGCCGGCAACACGCTCCTGGAGTGCTGGCCGATGACCGACAATCGACAGCAGGTGCGTGCCCATCTGGCGGCCATCGGACACCCGCTGACGGTTGACCGCTCTTATGGCGGTGGCGGAGCCGTCCTTCTATCCACCTACAAGGGCGACTATCGGCCCAAGAAAGATCGCGACGAGCGCCCCCTGATCAGTCGGCTGACGCTGCACGCGTCGCATGTCAGCTTCCTGCACCCGGTGACGCAGACGCCGATGAGCTTTGAGGTTCCGCCGCCACGCGATCTGCGGGCCGTGCTGAATCAGTTGTCGCGGCTGTAGGCCTCCAAGTGCCCGTTGATGCCACCGAAGGCACGGTCAGGTCTGGTGACCTGCCCATCGCACCCAGCGCGGGGCCGAATCCCCACCGACGGGCGAAGAACCCTATAATGGCCGGGCAGTCACAGAGCGGGCGGAGTTGCTCGTTCATCCTGGTGGCCCCCGGGCATACCCGGCGGCCGGTTTGACCATCCTCGTCATGACGACCCCAGCGGATGAAAACCTGACACCCGACGTGGAGA
>JAFGRR010000313.1 GCA_016935035.1 Phycisphaerae bacterium
AAACCGACCGGTCGTAGGGGTCTGGCGATCACCCATGGAAACCTCCTGCCCGCGCCACGGCGCGCCTTCGTGCGTAAGGCCGTATTAGCGCATCCGGCGTAACGTTGCATCCGCACGACATGGGCGGAGCAACTCGATGACGCGAACAACCGCAACCGGGCGCAGCCAGGCGATCGCCGACGGATGGGCGCTGGCCGCGATGGCGCTGCTCGGCGCGCGCTTCACGCAGGGGTTCATATTCTGGGGAGGCGCGACGCGCCGCCTGATTTACGACTGGCACGAGACGGCCGGCACGGATTACGCGGTCAAGCTGGATTTCAACGGGCCCGGTTTCGTCGCCGCCAAGCTGACGCACGCGTTGCCGGGCGCCCTGTGGGTGCAGGGCCCGATCGAATGGACCCTGCGGCACCCGGACCTGATTATCGCTTCCGTGTGGATGTGGACGTTCGCCGAGCTGGCTGTGGGACTGGGGCTGATGCTGGGCCTCGCCACCCGGCTGGCCGCGCTAGCCAGTATCGGCCTCAACGTTGTCCTCATGGTCATCTTCGGCTGGATGGGCTCGACGTGCCTCGACGAGTGGACCATGGCGGTCTCGGGCGTGGCCATGAGTGCCGCCGTGTTCATCGCCGGTGCCGGTGCCTACTCCATCGACGAGCGCTACATCGGGTCGACGGCCTGGGCGCGCAGCAACGCTTGGTCCAACTGGGCTTTCAGCGGAACGCTGCCCGCGCGGACACTGCACAAAGTTGCGCTGTGGCTCGGCCTGGGTTGCATCGCCTTCACCGTCTTGACCTATCACCTGCTCTTCGGGGCGGTCGTATCGCCGCTCCACGCGCGAACCAACTTCCACAAGCACAACATCGCGTTGTCCGTTCCCATCCCGGCATCTGACGGCGGCGTGCGCTTCGATGCCCGCGTCGACGCGGGGCCGGATACCGGCGCTGCATACATCGTCGCCGCGAGATTGCTCGACGATTCGGGCAACGTGGCCGCCGAGTGGGACGGCGCCGCGCTGGCGCGCCTGCCGCAAGACGCCATCGTCAACGCTTACACATACGTCTGGGCCTCGAAATTCAAGACCGAGAAAATCGGCTTCAGCGGTCAGACGGGGGCGCGCGCCAGTATCTCGCTTCCGGCTCCGACTTCGGCCCCCACATCGTCCAAAGGCCTAATCCTCGAGCTCGAAGCCATCGACGGAGCCAAGTGGCGGTCAGCCCCCGCACGCTGACGCACCTCAGCCCTCGCGATTTGGCGTGCCGAGAATGTGCGACTTCATCGGCAGCATCACGTCGTCGAAATCCTGGGTGAACATGGCCGCCGAGAAGAACGCCACCGCCCGCAACGTGTCGCTGCCGGTGTTGGCCAGATCGTGACGGACGTTGGTGGGCAACACGAACACGCTGCCGGGGCCGACCGGGAAAACGCCGTCGTCCATGTGCAGCTCGCCCTTGCCGGCGATGATGTACTGGGTCTCTTCCGTGGCATCGGTATGCCAACCCAACCGTCCACCGGGCTCGATCTCGTACACGATGGTCGATGACTGCTCCGCCCCATGGCCACCGCAGCTGGCGAAGGCACCGGCCCAGCGCACCGCTTCATCGCCGGCACCACGCACTGCGGCGCGGGGCAGCCTGGCCGAATCCACCACCGGCGACTTGCGTCGTGCCGCCAGTGACTTCGGTCGTGCGGATTTCGCGTTGACGCTGGTTCGCGGAATCATGTGCGCCTCCTGTAGAGAGCCATCGGCTCAGGCTAGCTGCTGCTGGTTGTGGCCCTGTTGCGCGACCGCGACGCATTCGTTTCGAAATGCGCACATCGGCCTGCGATGGCGACTTGACCGCGGGCGGCGGCATTGCAACGGTCGCCACCGCAGGCGAGGCGAGCATGAAGAAGCGCGGACACATCAGGGCCGGCATGGGCGGCTGGACCTTCGAGCCGTGGCGCGGGACATTCTACCCGGCCAAGCTGCCGCAAGCGAAAGAGCTCGCCTACGCCGCCGAACACGTGCCGACCATCGAGGTCAACGGAACCTTCTATCGGACACAGACACCGGCGACGTTCGCCAAGTGGGCAGGCGAGGTTCCCGACGGCTTCGTCTTTGCGCTCAAAGGTCCGCGCTACGCCGTCAACCGCAGTGTGCTGGCGGAGGCGGGGGACTCGATCGCGCGCTTCGTCGATTCGGGCCCCCTGGAGCTCGGCGATAAGCTCGGCCCCATGCTGTGGCAGTTCGCGCCCACGAAGAAATTCGATGCCGCCGACTTCGGCGCCTTTCTCGAACTGCTGCCGGCCGAGGTCGACGGGCGCCCGCTGCGCCACGTGGTCGAGGTGCGGCACGCCTCGTTCTGCGTGCCTGAGTTCGTCAAGCTGGCACGCGAGCACGGCGTGCCTATCGTCTTCGCCGAACACGAGACCTATCCGGCAATCGCCGACATCACCGGCGACTTCATCTATGCGCGGCTACAGAAGGGCAGCGACGACATCGACACCGCTTACGAGCCCAAG
>JAFGRR010000314.1 GCA_016935035.1 Phycisphaerae bacterium
ACGTTGCGGCCGCGCGGGCCGAGCGTCACCTTGACGGCCCGGGCCAGTTGCCGCACACCACGGCGGATGGCCTCGCGGGCTTCCATGTCATATGCAATCTGCTTCGCTGGCATTGACGTCTCCTGCGGTAGCTTGTTTCCGTAAGTCGCACCAAGCCCGAGGCTCGGCTACGCATGTAGCGGCCGACGTCTCGTCGGCCGTCTTCGCTATGTCGTTGACCATCCCAGAGAATCGGTGGCCAAACGTCAGGCGCGGAGGCCTGACGCTACAGTTTTGTCGCGCCTCGCGCTATTCCAGCACAGCGAGAATGTCGCTCTCGTCCATGATGATCATCTCTTCGCCCGAGACCTTGACCTCGGTACCGGCGTAGCTGGTGAAGAGAACCTCGTCCCCCGCCTTTACTTGCAGTGCCTGACGCTTGCCGCTATCGAGCAGCTTGCCATCGCCGACGCTCAGAACCTTGCCGCGCTTGGGCTTTTCCTTGGCCGAATCCGGCAGGACGATACCGCCGGCGGTCACCTCTTCCGCGTCCATGCGTTTGATCAGCACCTTGTCCCCGAGCGGACGAATCCCAACCTTCGCCATGCTTGACTCCTTACGCTACCGAATCTGGTGTAGCTTCCTATTGCTCAGCCGCCACTCCGTGGATCGCGGCGGGCGTACCAAAACGTGACTGATCTTGTGCAAAAGCCGTGCCAGCGTTGCCCCATAAGAAGACTGGCGTGGCAACTTCTTGCCACGCCAGCGGTTACGTCCGTCCACCCAGCGGCCGCCCCGGCCACCGCCCGTCGCCGGCCATGCTGTCACGGCAGTAGCTGGCGGACACGACTGTCAAAGCGGCAGGCCCCGCCAGCAACCGGCTTACTTGCCGGCCTTAAGACCCAGCGACTCCAGAAACGGCCCCATCTCCGGCGGCCGGCCCAGGTAGTCCTCGAGCATCTTCATCTCGTCCATCGTCCCGCCGCGAGCCAGGATCTTCTTGCGAAACTCCATGCCCGCCTCCGGATTCAGCATGCCCTGCGACCGAACCTTGGCGGCGACGTCGTGCGCGTAAACGAGCCCCCACAGGTAGCTGTAGTAACCCGCCTGATAGCCCAGCAGGTGCCCGAAGCCCGCCTCGAAGAACGTGTTCGGCGCCGAAGTGAACAGCGTCACCTCGCCGTACGTGTCAGCCCCGACCTTCGTCGTGTCCACCACACCATCATTGACCGTGTGATAGCGCATGTCGGTCATGCCCAGCCAGATCTGAGCCAGGTTCTTCATGCCCGAGCAGAAATTCCGCGCGCTGATCATCGAATCGATCAACTCGTCCGGCAGCGGCTCGCCGTCCTTGTAGTGCCGCGTGTAGTGCTTCAGGATGTCGCGGTCCCAGGCCCAGTTCTCGAACATCTGTGACGGCATCTCGACGAAGTCGATCGATACGCTCGTCCCCGCGAACTTGTAGTACCGCGCCTCGCTCAGCAGCGAGTGCAGCATGTGCCCTGACTCGTGGAAGAACGTCACGAGCTGCTCGTGCGTCAATAGCGGCGGAGTACCCTCACCGGCCGTCGAGAAGTTGCAGAGCATCACGATCAACGGCACCTCTTCGTGACCGTCAACCCACGTCTTGCGCGGCACCGCCCCCCAGCACCACGCCCCCTGGTCCTTCGCCTCGCGCGGGAACAGGTCGAAGTACACGTGCCCCATCAGCTTCTGCGTCGCCTTGTCATACACGCCGTAGAGCTTCACGTCCTTGTGCCAGAACGGCACCGGCGGATCGGCGGTCTCCGTCTCATCGACCCACTCCAGCCCGTAGAGCTTGCCGGTGATCTCGAACATCGCGCTCAGTACTGCGTCGAGCGGCAGATACTCACGCACCTTCTCGTTGTCGACGGCGTACTTCTCACGTAGCAGGAGATTCTCGTAGAACGACTGATCCCACGGGTGAAGCTCGGCATTCGCATCGCCGGTGTGCTCACGCTTGGCCGCCAGCAGCTCGTCATAATCAACGCGAGCCTTCTGCTTCACCAGCGGTGTAAGCTCCCCGTAGAACTTCCAGACCGTGTCAACGTCCTTGGCCATGTTGGTTTCGAGCGAGTACTGTGCCAAGTTCCCGTAACCAAGCAGGTGCGCGTAATCCGCCCGCAGTTTTAGAATCTTCTTCAGCACGTCCACGTTGCGCTGCCCCGCCTGACGCCGGCCGGCCAGGTAGATCTTGTGCCGCGTCGTCTCGTTATCGCAGTTGTTCTGAATTCCAGTGAAGATCGGGTAATCGAGCCGCACGATGTAGATGTCGTCCGACATCTGCGGCTCCAGCGCCTTGAGAACCTCTTCCGGCACTCCCACCAGCTCTTCCGCCGTCAGGTGCACGCGTGTCGGGTCTTCGTTGATGTTGCGGTCAAACTCGATGCCGAGTTCGCTGAGCTTATTCTCGATCTCTTTGAGCTGCTCACGCTTCTCGAGCGGCAGGTCCATGCCGCTGCGACGATAGTCGCGCAGCGTGCGCTCGAGATAGCGCGCCTGCTCGCCTTCAAGCTTGGGATTACTGTCCGCAAAGGCCTTGATCGCGTGATAGAGATCCTCGCGCTTGCTGAACTCCGTGTACCACGCGCTCTCGTCGCGATTGGCCTGCCAGCCCATGTCACGCTTCGCCGAATCGTCGGACACCGAGGCCATCAGCTCGGTGTACCAGACTTCCTTCTGCAATTGCAGACGCAGGTCGTCGAGCGCACCGAGCGTATTGTCGAACGTCCGCTGACCATCGGGAACGGCGATGATCGCCTGGACCGCTTTGTCCGCCTGCCGCAGCGCGTCCCCGATCGGCGAATCCGCCGGTATCTCATAGCTCACCGCCGCCAGCGGTGTCAGCATCGCAGCCAGCGTCAGGGCAACAACCCCGCGCAGCGTCGTTCTCATTGCACGTGACTGTGCTAGCATCACCGAGACCTCCAATCCTCTTGTTTCAAGTGGCGATATGCCTGTCTGGATAGCACGGCGCCGCCACACGCCGCCAAGCAGCCATTATGGCCGGCGACATGCCAGGCGCAGCGTGAAGGGTACAAGTTGCCACAACCGGGCGCGGCTCAGTCGATGCCGCCGATGTCCTGGTTGAATACCAGCATCGTGATCATGGCCTCGCGCTGGTTGTTCTGGGCGGTGATGGCCATGAAGCGCTGGATGCGTGCCGAACAGTCCGCGATTAGCAGGCGATCCTCAGGTCGGACCTGCTCGAGCTCCGTTGCTATCCAATCGGCCATGCGCAGTATCTCTTCGTGCTCGTGCTTGATCCGCCCAACCTGGTCGGTCAGCGTCGGCCGCAGATCGAGCACATGCGAGAGATAGCCCCCCGATCGCTTCACGTCATAGTTCAGCTTCAGGTGGGCCTTCAGACGCATGAACGCCTCGCGCAGCCCATGCAGCCACTCAGCACAGTCGATCCCCGGCTGACCTACCAGATGCTCCTTGATAACGCGGCTCAGAGCCAGAAGGGCCTTGTGCTGCTCCTGCATCCAGGCAGCCATCTCCTGTTCTGATAACTGCTCCTTGCTCATGACGGTCTCCTTGCCGGCCAACCGAAACCCGGCCGCGGTTCCAATATAGCCGCAACCCAACCACCTCGCCATGGCATGACGCCGTCGGCGGCCGACGCCGATCCCTGCTCCGGGACCGCTTACAGGCGAAATGCGGCCCAACACGTGGAAAAACTCCAAACGCGGTTGATTTTGCCGGGGCTCGTGTGATTCTTAGAGTGGACGCCTATGGCGGAATGGAGAGTTACCAAACCAGAACTGTTACCGAGGAAGGGGTCTTGCGCGGGGGTGGATTGAAGCAGCCGTGTGTGGGCCGCAGCCAGTGGAATCCCGGGCGACTATCGCCCGTCTGCCTATGGGATTCTTGATTGCCGGTTGCGGCTCGGTTTTTAGGCCCACCAACCCCGAAAACCGGGCGACCGCCAGTTATTCGTCAGCCGCGAACCTGAGCTGAATACCGATCTTGTATGCGGCGAGCGTCTGCGTGCAGTGGACGACGCGCCCGTTCAAAACCACCGCGCTGGGGCCGAGTTGCAGCTCCACCCGAACGTCGGTGTCCTCGCGTACACGCTCGCGACCACGTAGCGTCAGCCCACCTATCGACACCTGCGTCAGCAGCACCATGGACTCACACGGCAGACCGCCGGATTTCTTGTACGCAAGCCGGGCGTGCAGCATGGCCGTCACGCCGTGTCGTGGTGCCCGCCGGCGGAGCGGGTCATCCTGGGCATATGGGACCATGCGATGCAGCACGTCTCGCCACTGGTCCAAGGTGAGACCGTTCGAGTCCTGTGTGTGTGCCGTGCCCATATGATATGTCGTCCGTGCTAGAAGGCCCTGTGCGTTCTTCCATTCGGCTGATTCCGAGCCACGGTTAAAAGTAATCCGGGTACCACGCCGCCGCGAGCCGGAGAGGCGTCCCTATCGGGCCTATGCTGGTCACATGGTCATACGGGCACTACACACCAAAGTACATACAGAACTCGTATGGGTGCGGCCGCCGCGCCAGCGATAGCACCTCTTCGTTCATCTTGTACTCGATCCAGTAGTGGATCAGGTCCTCGGTGAATACGCCGCCACGCAGCAGATAATCATGGTCGCGCAGCAGGGCCCTAAGCGCCTCATGCAGAGTGGCGGGAGTGTGCTTGATACGGCGGCGCTGCTTGGTGGTCAGCTCGTCCATGCTCGTGTCGATCGCCGGCCCGGGGTCTATGCGTCGCTCGATGCCATCGAGTGCCGCCATCAGAATCGCGCTGAACGCGAGGTATGGATTGCAGCTCGGGTCCGGCGCGCGCACCTCGATGCGTTTGGTACACGGGTTGCGCTGGTAGACTGGAATGCGAATGAACGCCGATCGGTTGCGCACCGAATAGACGAGGTTCACCGGCGCTTCGTACCCCGGCACCAGGCGTTTGTAACTGTTCGTTGTTGGGTTGGTGAATGCCATCAAACTGGCGGCGTGCCGCACGATCCCGCCGATGGCCCACAATGCCGTCTCGGATAGATCCGCGTACTTGTCGCCGAAGAACAGCGGCTGGTCGTCCTTCCAGAGTGAGAAGTGCGTGTGCATGCCGCTGCCGTTGTCGCCCAACAGCGGCTTGGGCATGAACGTGACGACCTTGCCATGGCGGGCGGCGACGTTGCGGAGTGTGTGCTTGAGGATCATCACCTTGTCGGCCATCTCGACCAGCTTGCCACAACGCAGGTCAATCTCGGCCTGGCCGCCGGTGGCAACCTCGTGGTGATGTGACTCGATGTCCAGCCCGGCGTCCTGAAGCGCGACGACCATCTCGCCGCGCAGGTCGGCCATCGAATCAGCCGGCGGCGTCGGGAAATGACCGGCCCGCGCCTTGAGTTGCAGCCCGAGATTGTCCGGCTCGTCGCGCCCGCGCCGCCACTCCCCCTCAACCGA
>JAFGRR010000315.1 GCA_016935035.1 Phycisphaerae bacterium
ACGTGTAGCACATGCCACCGTTCGTATCCACAACCAAGTTGCCGGCCTCATCCTCGGCCTCCACGGTGTAGTAGTAGGTGGCATCATCGCTGAGGGACGAGACAGTCACAGTCGGCGTCGTGCTGTAGCCACTACCGTAAGCAACTTGGTTCAGAGTGCCGCAACTGCTGCCATAGTGGATGATGCCGCGCACCGGCTCGTCGGCGTCGAAGCCGATCGTGGCGCTGTGCGGCTGCACGTCGAGTGTCTGCACATTGAAGATGCTGGGGGGCGAGCAGTCGACGAGCGCGGTGTCGGTGACGACGACATTCGTACCGCCCTGGCCGTCATCGGCATCCACGTATGTGGCGGTGATGGTGTCGCCCTCGGCAACCAGCAGGACTCCCACGGCGTTGACGGTGTTAATCGGCAGGGTGCCCTCGAAGGACGCCGATGCCACGTCGGTTTCATAGAGCGTCACGGTTTCGCCGGTGCTCTCGCTCGTGGATTCGACGGTGACGTCGACAGTGTCGATGAGGTTGTCGTCGAGATTCAGGCCGCAATCGTCGACTGAAAGGATGAGGCTATCGCTACAGGCGTAGTTGTTGCGGTCGAGACTGATCTCGCCGGCGTCCGGGCAGGCGCTGGGCAAGCGCATGCTCGGGTCACCCATCAAGTTATACATCTCGAAGTAGCGGCGTGTCGTGCTCGTTGGGCCGAAGTGTGCCAGGTAGCGGACGCGCGTCTCGTTGATGACCGGGCCGATCTCGGTCTTGACGTTGTCGGTGTTATCGAAAATGACGTCGAACAGGCGTTTCTCGAGGATGTCGTCCTCATCCCAATAGCTCGTGACCGACGAACCGCACGAGGTGACGGCGGCCTTGTTGGGTGCGAGCACCCACGTTTCCATGAAGCACTCGGTCAGCGAGTACTGGCCGGTAAGGCAGGCAAAGCTGAAGACGACGGCGTACATGTTGGTGTTGGTGAGGGCGTTGACATTGCTCTGTGTGAATTCGGGACCGTCTGCCCATTCATCGGTACTGCCGTGGCCGCTGTAGATTCCGTAGAGACGACCGTTGTTGAAAGCGGCCGTGACGTCGGAGGGGCTGGCCCCGTACGAGACTTCGTACAGGCGGTCGAACGTGTATCCATTCGGGATCATGTAGTTGTTGATGACGTACTCGTGCGTGCCCTCGGTGATGCTGTAGTTGTCATTGCCGGCCATGAAGACAGCGCGCTTGGTGTACGCCGGGTCGGCGAGCGGGCCATTCTCATAGTAGAGGGTCTTGCTGACCATGTCCGCCACATCGCCGGACGAGCGGGCGGGGAAGCGGCCGATGGCGATGTCCGGATACCAGTCGGTGGAGCCATCCATGCACGTGTACGGCAGGTCGGTGTCTGGTGAGCCTGTGCCGCCGCCGGTCCAGTGCGGGATGGTGTTTGTGTCGCCGACGAGCAGGATGTAGTCGGGCGAGTTCGCGCCGCCCCAGAGGCTCTGGATATAGGTCTTGATCGTGCTGTTGCTCGTGCCGGAGGGAACCGAGTAGGTGCTGACAGTGAAGCCCTGGGCGGCCTTGGCGGTTGCGAAGGCCGCGATGTCTGATTCGTAGGCCTGGGCCACGATGATGAGATAGTTGCCCGAGCCGCGCGACTGCGCCACGGGGAGGATGCCCGGGTTCAGAATACTGCTTGCGAGTCCGGGCAGTGGCGCGACGGCCGGAGCCTGCGACTTGTCGCCGGTGAACGTGAGGTCAACGGTGATCTGTGGATAGAAGGTGACGCGTTCGGCGGCCGGGTTGTACGCGACCGGTCGGACTTCGAGCAGCATGAGACGCTGGCCGCGGAAGATGCCGAGCTCGCTGATGGTGGCACGCTTGATTGGGAAGTCGGCGTCTACGGCATAGGCGGAGGTGTCATACTGCAGGACGGCGTTCTCGCGCGCGCCGGGGAGCTTCTCGATAGGAGGCTGAACCGGGATCAGGCGCAAATTCTGCCCGTCCAGCACGCCTTCAGCCACGGAAGGTGTGGTGGCGGAAGCGCTGAGCAAGACGGTCGCTCCGGGCGGTGCCACGAAAACCTCTCGCCAAACTGGAATGCGCGGGGAGCCCACCTCACCAGTGTAGGCTGCCTCGGGCCAGTCCAACTGCACGAAAACCTGGCCATCGGTCGTTTTGTGGGGCGTGAGGGTCAGGCCCGAAAAGTCGATCGTCACATTGAGTCCGGCCGCTGCGGCGCTCTGAATGTTGGCCACGGGTAACGCGGTGGTCATGTCAGGGGCGGTCGCCAGCGCGCCATTGGCAGTGGCGACCAGTGTCGTGTCCGCAGCCGCCGTGGACAGTGCCATTAGTGATACGGCGAGCATTAGCAGGCCGAATCTCAGAGGTGTTTGGTGAGAGAGCATTGGACTATCCCTTGCATTGTTGGGTGTTGTAGAGAGGCTTCCTTTACTCCTGATCGTCACAGCATGACGAGTTAGTTCCGGTCATTATGCAGATTCACCCGCAAGTCATTTTCCGACAAGCAGGGCGACAAAGGCGTCGATGTCGAATATGTCCACCGATTGATCGCCGTTGCAGTCCGCCAGCGTGATGTCGCACCCCGGATAGGCTTGTGCGTACGCCGGCGAGTCGGCAAGGGCCATCACGAAAGCGTCGATATCGAACACGTCCGTGCTTCCGTCACAGTTCAGGTCGCCGACTTGCGGCGGTTGCTCGCACTCATCCGGTACGCCGTTGCCGTCGGCATCGGTCGAGACCGGTGCCAAACCGGTCATGACCGAGAGCACTACGCTGGGGTTGACGGTGGGATGATTGAATGACCACTGGCTGCCCCAGGTGTTGTTGATCTGGAACCCGATCGTGGCCGAAGCGCCGTTGTCGAGGATGCTGTTGTCGAAGTCGGTATCGAGGTAGAGGAATTGAGCCCACACGCCGTTGATCGGCGTTTCGAAGATCTGCACCTCGAAGGTGACCTCGTCGCCGTCGAGGACGTAATCACCGGGGTAATGCGGCATGTTCCGCCATTCAACTACCATGCGGCGATTCGGAGCGCCGCCGACGGTCATGTACCAGACTTGTCCGGTCGTGGTGTCTAGGTCGTCCCAGAATGGGAAAAGGGCGGACCCGCCG
This sequence comes from Phycisphaerae bacterium, assembly GCA_016935035.1. Lineage (GTDB taxonomy): Bacteria > Planctomycetota > Phycisphaerae > UBA1845 > Fen-1342 > JAFGRR01. The sequence goes on from JAFGRR010000315.1 coordinate 3,108, forward strand.
TCGAAGGCGAGGCTGCTTGGAAGGCCGCGATTGCTGGCTGGCAGAGTCGCTTCGGCACCAAGCCCAACGGCTCCGTTGTTCCCGATCTGCACGAGCGTGTGCCCGAAGGCTGGGTCGGGAAACGGCATGGTGATGTTGGCCACGCCGTTGCGATCGAGGTTCAGCGATTGTCCGAGGGCGTACAGTTCCTGCCAGCCCAACACGGCGTCGACGTCGTTGGTCAGAGTCGGGTCGGACGGGGCGATGTCGCATTCGTCTGGGATGGCGTTGTTGTTGCAGTCCGCGCTGCTGCCGGCGGCCAATTCACAGTCATCCGGGATGTCGTTGTGCTGGCAGTCCTGGCTGATGGCGGCACGGACGTCGTACGAGTCGGGCAGTCCGTTTTCGTTGCAGTCCTGGGCGGCCGCGTATGCGTTGACCAGGCCGTAGCCGAGGATGTGGAACGGGTCGTACGTCCCGCTGGCAACGCCATAGTCCGCCGACATGAAAAGATGATTGCGCATCTCGTCGGGCGTCCACTCCGGGTGAGCCTGCACGAGACAGGCCACGGCGCAGGCCACCAGCGGCGTCGAGAGTGACGTGCCGTCGGCGGTGGTGTAGCCCGTCGTGTTGCTGGCCGAGACCGAGTGCGTGTTGACGCCGCGCGCGACCAACTCCGGCTTGGCGCGTCCGTCGGCGGTGGGACCGTCAGAGCTGAAGCTGGCTATGGCGCCCGTGGAATCCACGGCGCCGCACGTGATGACCTGAAAGGCGTCCGACGGTGCGATGAGGTGCGACGTATAGGGCAGACCATCATGGCCTTCGTTTCCCGCCGCCGTGCAGCAGTGCAAGCCGTTTGATGTCGCGATGTTCACAGCAATCGTCGTGACAGCAGTTTCGCCGTCGAGGTTATTCTGCGTGTACCAGTCGATGTAGCCGAGCGACGACGTGACGACGTCGGCGCCGTGCAGTTCGGCGTATTCGAGGCCGGCGACGTAGTTGTCCTCCTCGGCGGGGTATTCGCCGGCGGTGTCCTCGGTCTTGCAGAGGATGAACGAGGCGTCATAGGCGCCACCGACACACTCACCCGGCATATACGAGCCGATGCACCCGAGAATCAGCGTGCCGTGTTGGTGCTGATCGCTGGGGTCGCCGGGTTCGATGCCGACATCAGAGTCGTCGTTGATGAAGTCATGCTGGGCGATGACGTTCAGTGGGTGTTCCGGGTTGTTGAAGGCGTTGTGGTCCTGTCGGAAGCCGGTGTCGAGAATGCCGATGATGACGCCGGCGCCGGTGTAGCCGGCCTCGTGCAGGGCGAGAACGTTGATCTGTTCGAGTTGGGTGGCGGCTACACCGTAGTCCAGCCGCGCGCCGCGCACGTCGCGAGGCGTCGGGGCGGCTACCTCGGTGGCATTCATGACGTCTATCGGATGTGACTGGGCGACCAGTTGCAGCCGGTCGACGAACGGCAGGGCGGCGATCGCCTCAATCTGCTCTTGTGTGCCGCGCACGCTGACCGCATTGAGCCAACGGCTCGTCACGCACACGCTCGCGCCGGTCGCCGCGATGTCATCGACGTATGCCGATGCCACCGGCAGGTCGTGACTGTCAAACAGGCGTCCGCCGCGCGAGGCGTTGTCAGCGCGCAGTTGGCGTCGCTCAATCGCCCGCGGGCTGAACTCGTCGGCGACGCGATCGATCGCTGTATCGAGAGCAACCGCCGACACAGCCTTGTCGCTCAGAAAGACCCAGGCCTTGACCGCGTCGCCCGAGTCGGCCAGGCGAGCGACGAGCGCCGGCGACAGCTTGGTCGAAGGCGCGGCGACTTCCTGATGCCGGGCAATATCCTGTGATGCAAATCCCGTGGCCGACACGAGCAGACCGAGCAGCCAGCCGGCATGCACGCGGCCGCGAATCCGATGTATCACATTGATCTCCTTATCACATAGTCACGCAATGATGCCTGATGCCGGCGGCACCGCGGCGCTGGATGAGATCAATCAGTTGCCAGTGATCAGTGCCACGAACGCGCTGATGTCAAACACGTCAACGTAGCCGTCCTCGTTGCAGTCGGCGAGGCTGATGTTGCAGTCCGGATGTGCGATGGCGTACTCGGGCGCCGACGTAACGGCCAGAACAAACGCGTCCACGTCGAACACGTCAGCCGCACCGTCACAATTGAGATCGCCGAGTTGCTGCGTGTACTCGCAACTCAGCGCCGTGATCGCGAATTCGTCGAGGGCGGCCTCCACGATTGAGCCGTCACCCTCGTCACCCGCGATGAAACGCATCTGAATCTGGGCGGTCGGCGTGACGAAGTCGGCGACATTGAACTCGTGGTAGTACCAGCCGCCGGCGGTCTCCGATCCGGTCGGGCCGACAGTCTCGACACTGACCCACGATGCACCCGAGTCGTTCGATATGTCAATGTAGAACGTGTCGGTATTGGGAGTCGAGCCTGCGTCGTTGCAGTACCAGCGGTAGTAGCTGATGACTGCGTCGCCGGTGTCCGACAGATCGAACACGGGCGAGAAGAGCGTTGTGTGGCCACCGTCAACGTCGTAGCTGCCGACGCCGCTACCGGCGTTGCCATCGGTGACGTAGCACATCGTGCCGTTGGCGGAGACGTCGTTACCGGGTTGGGCGTCGGTTGCTTGGGGTGCCATACGCCCCCAGACTCCGGTCGTGGCCGTATCGCCGGGATCGCCGACGATCCATCCCTGGTCTGACTCGAAATCGTGCTGGGCGAAGATGGTGAGTGTTCCGACCTGGGTGGTGTAGGCCGTGGTCGGGGCGTCCGCGGGGCTCAGCACGGTCGAACCGCCGTCGCCGCCGGCGCTGAAGTAGAACTCGGGGCTATCGCCGCAAGCGGCGGGCGGCAGCGTTGCCTGATAGAGGTCGCCGCCCAGGGCGCTCAGCGAGTAGGCCTGGAAGCCATCGCCGGCGGAAGCGCGGTAGTACAACGTGCCGCTGCCGCTGACATACAGTTCGGCGCCATCGACGATCTGCACGGTGATCGGAGTCGCCGTGCCGGGATCGACGTAATCTGGCGTGCCGTCTGGCAGCGTCATGGTCAGGGGCGCCGGCTGGGCGGTGCCGACGACGCGCAGTGATGGGTCGCCGAAGACGTGCCAGGTGTTGAACATGTTGATGCCGTCGCTGCCGTACTCGTCCATCATCTGGCACGATCCGCCGTAGCATAGCGCGCCGAAGGTGACGTATTCCTCGGCACACAGCAGGTCTACGCATTCGTCCTGGGCACACATCGGCGAATTCCACGACTGATTGATCGACGAGGCATAGATGCCGATCGCGCCGGTCGGCTCGGTGCCGTTGGTGGCGCGCATCCAGGCCTCGGCGAAGCACGTGTAGCCGTCGAAGTCGCCGTTTACGCATGCTACGTCGAAGATGAACGGCAGCATGTTGTTGTTCGTCAGGGCGTTAACGTTGGTGACAGAGAAACCCGTCGTGCTCCACGCCGTCGTGCTGCCGTGGCCGACATATGTGATCAGGCCGCGGCCGGCATTGACCGACGCCGAGACTTGGGCGGCTGAAACGCCGGGGTCAAAGATCTGGTCAACCTGCGTGTAGCCGTGGTTCAGTAGGTCGGTGCGCATGTTATTGGAGTGCTGGATGTCGCTTTCGCCGTCATCGCCTAGTGAACCGCCGCCCTCGGCGGATGCGATGCAGGTCGCTTTCCAGAACCAGTCCTGCTGCGTCGCGGGCAGCTCTTCGTATTCGATTGTGCGCAGAACCTGTGTGTCAACCTGCGCCGAACTCTCGGCGGAGAAACGCCCGACGAAGATGTCAGGATAGTCATCACTGCCGGCGAGTTTTGAGTACGATGGGTCGGATGCGCCGCCCGAAGCCGACGGTGTTGCGACCTGGGTGTAGTCGCCGACCAGCAGCACGAACGCGAGATCGCTCGTGTTGTACACGTTCTGGATGTAGCTCTTGATGCTCGTCGAGTTATTGCCGATCGTCGAGACGCCGACGGCGGTCGTGTTGATGCCGATCGCGTTCTTGTGATCGACGAGCGGTTGAATGTTGCTGAGCCAACTGTCGTAGCAGATGATCAGCATGTCGCCGGTTTCATCAAGCTGGGCGTAGCGCACGTTGGCGTCGTAGTTGATGAAGTGCTGCGCGCAGATCTGGTCGAACGATATGTGCTGTTTTGCCGGGCGCTGCGTCAGGGCGTTGACCTGTGCCGGGCCGACGGGCACCAGTTCGATCGTCACGGACGAATAGACCCGTAGCGTTCGAGTGACGGGGTTGTATTGCAGCGGATTGAGGTCGATGACCACGCCGCGATAGTCACGCAGGATGTACGGCTCACGCAGACTCGCGATGGGGCCGGGGAAGAACGCGTCGGTCTCGTACGCCTTCCCGAACGCATACGGCACGGTTGCCGGGTCGATCGTGCGGGGCAGCGGCCCCTTGGACGGGGCGACGTCGATCTCAGTGATCTCGGAGTACTCGGCGGCGATGACACGCAGCTCCATCTCGGCGTCGTCCGGGATAATGACGCTACGGCAGACATTCGCCAGGTCGGGAGTGCCAAGCTGCTCAATCGGGCTTTCGTCGCCGAGCAGCACACGCTCGTACGCGGCTCCATCGATAACCACGGTTTCTGTTGAATAATCCAGCACGCCGTAGCTGACGACAATGCCATCCGCCGAACTCTCGCGCACGGCGACACTTACAGGTGAGTCGCCGCTGTCGGCCACCACCGCTGGTGCGGCAATCACGATGGTCAGCAGTAGGGGCGCTATCATTCGGAGAACTCGTAGACGTTGGCGCGGGCTGGACATATTGCCATCCTCCTCCGTGGTGACGGATTGGGCGGAAGTGTGGGACCGGGACCTAGGGCAACTGCTCACGTCCCCAGAATACCCATCCCGGGTACCTTAATCAACGACGAGGCCGGCGGGCTGGAACTTGCGTGAAGCCCTAACGTAATGCGAATATACAGTCCGGTTTCCGGCCGCCCTTGCCTGACGGATGCTGCATCGGCGACAGTACGATCCACGGTGCCACGGCACTGTGAGCCGTGCGTCTGAGAGCAACACAGGATGGCCGACACGGCTATCGGAGCCGTCGCACACGGGCTGCCGCGCTGCAAATGGTCGAAAGACCGATGTGAGGAACCACGTTGGACCGTTTGAAACCTGTCGTATTGGCGATTATCGGCACCGTCGTGGTGCTAATCGTGGCCTGCGTGGTCGACCAGGATGTGCCGCTGCCGGCAGATCAGAGCGACCAGAATGCGCCGGCGGGACTGGTGTTGGTTGCGCGATTCGCCCAACTCACGGACACGCACGTCGTCGATGAGGAGTCGCCGGCCCGTATCGCCGGAGCTTACGGGTTGACCGACGCCGCCTGGCGGCCGCACGAGGCCTATTCGACGCAACTGCTTGACGGCATGGTGCGGGCGGTCAACCGCATTCACGCCTCCGGTCGCACGGTCGATTTCCTGCTTCATACCGGCGATGCGGTTGATAACGTGCAGACGAACGAGCTGGCATGGGTAGTGGATATCTTCGACGGCGGGACGATCAACCCGCTGAGTGGACCGGATGATCGTGAGCCGGCGGACATTCCGACGGCGGCGCTCGATCCGCACGCACCCTTTCAGGCCCAGGGGCTGTACCGCAACGGCGTGCATGGCGATCTGCCGACGATTCCGTGGTACGCCGTGCTCGGCAATCACGACGTTCGGGCGGTTGGGGTGTTTCCGATCTACGAGGACGCCAACGGCTATCGCTCGGCGCCGTTGCCGCTGGACATTAGGCCCGGGCTGGTCCTGCCGGTGTACCTCGATCCGGTGTCGGACATCGCGTACGGCAACGTAACGCTTGCCGAGCCCGGACCGCCCGACCTGTTCGGCCCGCCGCGCGCGGTCGTCGCCAACGGCGAGCGGCGTTTCTTCAACAAGACAGAATTCGTAGCGACGATGTTCGCGACGCAGACGGCTCCGAGTGGTCACGGCTTCGCCGACGCGCCGCCGGCGCGAACCTGGTACAGCACAAGCCCCGTCGCCGGCCTACGGCTGATTGGGCTGGACACGACCGACGCGCGGGCGGCATACTTCACCGGGTTCTACGATCAGGGGGCAATCTCGCGCGAGCAATTCGGGTTCCTGCGAGCCGAGTTGGACGCCGCCGCCGACCGCGGTGAGATCGTTATCGTCGCCACGCACCACCCCAGCGCCACACTGTCGCCCTCCGCCGGCAGCGAAATCGACGGCGAAACCTTCCGCGCGCTACTGAGCAAACATCCCGGCGTAGTCCTGCACATCGCCGGCCACCGTCACCGTCACCGCGTCATGGACCGCGGCACCTATCTGGAGATAGAGACCGCCGCTTCGATCGACACGCCCCAGGAGGCTCGCCTGATTGAGCTCTGGCGTCCCCCCGCGACCGGCGAATTGGTAATCACGTACAGCGTCTTCTCACACCTCGACGACACCCTGCCACCCCTCGGCGCAGACCCGCTACAACCCATGCGCGTCGCAGCCGCTACCCTGGCCAAAAACGACTCCCCGTCGCTATTGGCGGAGCCGCGCGAGCCGATTGACGACGACGGCAGTGGCGCCCAATTGCCTCCGCGCGAGGCAGAGGTCAGAATGAGGAGCGTTGAGCGACGCCGGTGATGCGCGAGGCGTACTAGGAAGTGGGGCATTCGCTGATGCGTACGATTGCCCGAGTCGGATTGGGCATCGACATTGCGCTCTTGTTCGCGAGCCTGGTCGTGTGCTTCTCCGGGACGTCAATCCGCTACATCTGGCCGACCAGTGCCGGACAGGCTGCGGGAATGTGGATTGGCAGTGGGGGCCTTGGGTACATCAGCTACGTTTCGGTACCCAGTCCCAACACGAAACCCCGCTGGTTCGACGAGCAAATCGGTTGGTCGCTTGGTTGTGCACTCGAGAGCGTCCCGGTGTTGCCGCAATCAACACAGGGCGTCTTCGGCGTGCGAGTTCAGACAATGCACGTCTGGCCGCTTACCGCACTGTGCGCGACGCCACTGATATTCGCCGTGAGATCTCATCTTCGGCGACACCGACTACGCCGGCCAACATGGGTTGCTACGCGACTCGGGCGCTGCCGCTTGTTGGGCAATCGCTTAATACGCGGTAAGTTCGCAACCACTGATTGGGGGGCCAGATGCTGATAGGGTACATCCTGCTCGCACTCGGCGGCTTCTTATGCCTGTTGAACTTCTACCTATCGGCTCTGCGCTACCCAATACACGTACTGCGCGGCGGAACGCGCGAGAGCTATCGATACGTCTCGGGCATACCCCTCTTCGCCTCGCTCATCGTGGCAATCTCGTTGCCATGGGGTTGGGGCATCATGTGGTGGCGCGCGGTGGGGCTGATCCTGATCGCGATCGACACAGGTGGGTTGCACATGTTCATTGCCATAATGACATGGCAGTGGTTTCGCGCGCGTAGTCGCCCTCACTAGCGACCCCAAGTCACCGTCCCGCGGCTCTCGCGTCGCCACTTGCGGCTTCCCTGGACGGACAGCCCCGGCTACGCTGCCGGAGTTACGCACAGGAGGATGTCGGTGATCGTGTTTCTGTTCCAACTCGCCGCCGGCGTTGCCACGATGCCGGCCTGCTTAATGGAGACCTCAACCATGGCCGACGTGCGTTTTGAGGGCCAGCCGAATGACGGGGGCGTTGTCGAGAGTACCACTCTCGCCGCATGGGCCGACACGGCCTTCGGTTCGACGCGGGCCGCCGAGAAGCGCGGTCCCGTTCAACTGGAATTGCGCCGGCAGGATCATGCCGCGCCCGGTTGGGGCATGTCGTGCATCGGGACGCCGATCCGACTCGGCGAGCTCTCATTCCAACACGGTCTGGGAACACACGCGAACAGCGAGATAGTCGTTCAGCCGCCACCCGCGGCGACAGAGTTCAGCGCCGTCGTCGGTATCGACAATAACCACTACACGCAAGCCGCGCGCGGCAGTGCGGCGTTCACCATCACATTGGATGGAGTGGTTGCGTTCGAGTCACCCGCATTGCGCGGCGACAGCACGCCGTTGCCGATCAAGCTGGCCTTGCCGGCGGGCACGCGTGAGATCGTCCTTTCGGTTGACATTGCCGGCGATGGGGCGGGCTGGGACCACGCCGACTGGGCTGACGCGCACTTCGTGTTGGCTGATGGCACCCGGCTGTACCTGGACGAGAATCAGGTGAGCCCGCTGCCATCGTCGATCCGACCACCATTTTCATTCCGCATCGGCGAATCGTCCGGCGAAGCGTGGATGCGTCGCTGTTCACTGACCAGCGCCGAGGACCAGACCGACGCGGCCACGGTCCGGCAGTACGCATGGACAGACACCGAGACCGGCCTGCGTGTCACTGCCACGGTGAAGACCTTCAAGCACTATCCGGCCGTGGATTGGGTGCTGTGGTTCGAGAACGCGGGTAGCGCCGACACGCCCATCATCGCGGACGTGCGGGCACTTGATGCGATCCTGCGTAGCCCGCTGGGGCAGAGTGGGCCGTATCGACTGCACAGGACGCTCGGTGCCCCGTCCAATCCGCGGGACTTCGAACCGGCCACGGCGCCAATTGCCCATGATGCATCTCAAACGCTCGGCGCGGCGGGGGGTCGCTCATCCAATGGCGACTTTCCGTTCTTTACGGTGGAGACCGGCGGTGGGACCTGGGTCGTCGCCGTCGGCTGGTCGGGGCAGTGGGACGCGGTGCTGCGGTGTCCGGATCAGCTATCGCTGCGCATAGACGCAGGTCAGGCGACGACCAATTTCCGGCTGCGGCCTGGCGAGCGGGTCCGCTCGCCGCGCATGCTGCTGTTCCACGGTCCGAGTGATGCGGCGGATGCGCAGGCGCTGTTTCGGCAGCTCATTTACGCGGAATACGCGGCAAAACGCGGCGACCAGATTCCGGAGCCCATCCTGTTCTGCAATACGTGCTTCACGCGCGGTGGCGGGTGGCTGAATGAGTGCAACGCCGAAAACCAGATTTCGCTCATCAAAGCCTATGCGCCGCTGGGGCTCGAAGCGCTCATCACGGACGCCGGCTGGTCCGAAGGTGGCTGGCCGGCCGGGGCCGGCAATTGGAATCTGCGCAAGGACGCCTACCCGGACGGCATCGGACCGGTGGCGACCGCGGCCCAGGCGCACAATATGGCCTACGGGTTGTGGTTTGAGCCCGAGCGCGTCGTGGCCGGATCGGCTTTGCATCGTGACCATCCCGAATGGTTGCTGAGTGCCGGCGCCGGCGAGCAGGAGACGTACCTGGCGAACTTCGCTCTGCCCGAGGTGCGCGAGTACTTCTTCGAGATCGTCAAGGAGTTCATGGATCTGCCGGGCTTCCAGGTCTACCGGCAGGATTTCAACATGGACCCGTTGCCGTATTGGCAGTACAGCGACGCGCCCGACCGCCAGGGAATCAGCGAGGCGAAGTATGTCGAGGGCCTGTACGAGTTCTGGGATCGCCTCGCCGAAAC
>JAFGRR010000316.1 GCA_016935035.1 Phycisphaerae bacterium
AATATCACGAGGAGGCCGAGCAGATCTGGCTTCAGCCGCGCGCGGATGGGCTGGTGCGGTTCGCGGTCGGCACTGGCGTTACGGCCTCCTCAGGCAGCGCTTATGTCGATACCGCCAACAATATCGTGAAGCTCGTCAGCGACGTGCGGCTGGAGGATCGGCGGCGCGGCTCGGGGGCACCGGCGCTGTCAATGCGCTGCGAGCACTGGGCCGAACTGCTGCTCGCCGAACCGGAGAGCGACGAAGCGGTGCGCGAGTCCGCCGCCGCCGACAACGTGGTGAATCTGACGGCGTTGCGCGAGGCGACGTTCGTCGGCGCGGTCGCGATTCGCATGGCGGAACAGCGACTGACGGCCGAACGCGTGTCGATGCACTTCAAGCCGGGGCCGAGCGATGCACCTATCGAGTCGCTTTTTGATCGCGCCACGGCACGTGGGAATGTGGTGCTGATCGCGCGGCCGACTAATGGGTGGGGGCGGCTGAGTTGGGTGCCGCAGTCGGCGGCGCTGCTGCGCGATGCGACGCTGCGTAGCTTCGGGCTCGGTGGCCGTGGGCAACTCGGCGCGCGGCAGTCGCTGGCGTGCGACTGGCTGGAGGCACAGTTTGAGCGTGACGAGAGCGGCGAGGTTTATCCGCGCGTCGTCGATGCAACCGGCGCGATAGAACTGCGTGATCGCCGCTCAAACGTCGCGGCACGCGGCCGGCATCTGAACGCGAGCTTCGGTCCAGGCGGACACCTCGAACACGCCACCGTCACCGGCCAGGGCAGTCGGCCGGCCTGGGTGTATGCCCAGCCGTTTGCGGTTATCGGCGAGCAGATCGAGCTTGATCCGCGCACGCAATCGCTGGACGTTCCGGGGCAGTCGCGCCTGAGCTTCCTGTCATCGGCGAGCTTGCAAGGACGTCAGCACGGCCGGACGCGGCTGACACACGTCAACAGTCAGGAATCGATGCACGTCAGCGGGCCGGACAACATCGCACATTTTCGCGGGCTGGTGGTGGCGACGAGCGGCGACGAGCGGCTGCGCTGCGACGAGATGGAATTGCGGCTGGCCGATGTCGAACCGCCGGCCGACAAACCGCGGCAGGCGAGTTGGGATACGCTGCTGGGCCAGACGCGCGAACAGACGCCGGAAGAACCTGCGTCGCAGCCGCGCCGGCTATTCTCGACGGACGTGGATGATGGCGGTTTCGCGCGAAAGACGGCGGTGCAACTCGTGGCGCAAAACGCGGTGATCGAGAGCGAAAGCTTCATGCCCGGCGATCCGCGCCCGCTGGTGCAGTCCAGCATCAGAGCACCGACACTCAATGTGGACATTCCCAAGCGGCTGGTCGAAACCACCGGCGGCACGACGCTGCTGATGACCAGCCGGCAGCTTGAGAACCGCACCCCGGTCGAGACGGCGTCGTTCGGAGTGCCGTCGGGGCTGATGACGCGCGGGCCGCATCAGACGGCGATCAAGTGCGACGGTGCGATGACGTATCAGATCGGTTCGGACGGGCCCGATCGGCGCGACGGTGTGGTGTTCGACCAGGGCGTCGTCATGAAGCACGTTGCCGGCAAGGAGATGGTCAACCTCGACGAGATGTTCACGCCGGCAGAGCGGCAGTCGGAGGCGTTCGTGAATCTTAGCAGCCGGCGCTCGGAGCTGTGGGGCGATCGGCTGGAGTGCACGTTTGGGGCGAGTGGTGCCCAGAGCCAACTCGTTCGGCGGCGCCAGACGGCCGGTCCGCCGATGCAGCTCAGCCAGCTTCTGGCGACGGGCAACGTGTATATGGGTGACCGTCAAGGCGACGGCATTCGCGAAGTGAACGCCGACCAGGTGGACTACAACCAGGCGACCGGACTCGTGATCGTACGCGGCAAGGCCACGCAGCCGGCGCGCGTGTACTACAGCAATCCGCAGACCGGGCGTTTCGCAGCGCCGGCGGTGGGGACCGAGATCATTCTGGACCTGCACAACAACACGATCCGCGTGCCGGGTCGGTTGCAGGGCGAGATCGTGGTGCCGGAGAAGGCGGATAGACCCTGAAAGACAATGCAGAATTAAGAATGCAGAAGTCAGAAAACGACCCGGCCGTTGTTGGACGCACCCGTCTAGAGCGTGCCGGCGTATCCGAGCCCGAGCGGAAGCGAGGGGCATACTCAGAATAGCGACGGAGCGACGGAGCCACGAAGCGACGTGGCGAACAACGAGGACTGCGTCCGGCGGAGTTTGTTGTTCTCTTTCGTGCTTCGTGAGTTCGTCGCTTCTTCCCTACATTCTCTCCAGCGCCTCGATTCCGAGGAGGTTCAGGCCCAGGCGTAGCGTGCGGGCGGTTATGTCGCAGAGGCGCATGCGGCTTAGGCGCGTCGGCTCGTCGGGAGCGGCGAGGACGGGGCAGCTTTCGTAGAAACGCATGAATTCCTGGGCCAACTCGAACAGGTACGTGCACAGCACGTGCGGCGTCAGATCGTCGGCGACGGCGTCGAGTGACTCTCGGAAACGCGACAGTCGCAGACCGAGAGCCAGTTCGCGCTCGTGCTCAAGTCTCAGCGTCACGCCGGCGGCGTAGACGTCGGGCTCGCCGAAACGCTCGGCGGCCTTGCGATAGATTGAGCGAATGCGGGCGTGGGCGTACATCATGTACGGGGCGGTGTTGCCCTGGAACGCGAGCATGTTGTCCCAGTTGAAGACGTAGTCGCCGGTACGGTCGCGGCAAAGGTCGGCGTACTTGACGGCGCCGATGCCGACGGCGCGGGCGATCAGGCTCCGGCGCAGCGACGAGCGCTGAGCGAATCGTTCCAGCGTGCGCTCGTCGACTTCCGCGAGCTTCGGCAGCAGGAACTCGAGGATGTCGCCTATCGTCTGGAATCTCTCCACCGCATCATTGGGAACGCTGATGCCCAACTCATCCTCAAGCTGCATGATCGTCAGAAGCTGGTCAAGAGCATCGGCATTCAGTGATGTGAGTGGAGCGACTGGATGGATTGACTCAACCGGCACGTTCGCAAGGCGCGCGACGAATCGGATGACCTTGCCGGTCGAATCGTCGGTGGCATCGGCAGTGGCGCTCGCGATCGCCGTATCGACATCGGTCGTCGGCCCGCCGCCGGTCTGCCAATCCGGCTCTTCGTCGCCGCTA
>JAFGRR010000317.1 GCA_016935035.1 Phycisphaerae bacterium
CACGTGGATCAGCGCTTTCGTCCCGGTGGTCGACGCGGAGACGGGCGAGTTGCTGGCGGTGCTGGGCATGGACATTGATGCCGGCGACTGGAACGCGATGATCCTGGAGCGCTGCGCCTTCTCCGTCGGACTGACGCTCAGCCTGCTCGTGACGCTGGCGCTGTTGCTGGTGCTATCACAGCGGGCCGGACAATTGCGCGACGCATTGCGGAGCGAGAAACGCGCCGGTCGCGAACTGGAATCCGCCGTCCGGCAACTGGCCAGCGCCAAGCGCGAAGCCGAGGCTGCCAATCATGCCAAGAGTGAGTTTCTGGCGAACATGAGCCACGAGATCCGCACGCCGATGACGGCCATTCTCGGATTCGCCGACGTGCTGATGGAGCGGGGCAATCTCGCGGACGCGCCCCCGGAGAGAATTGAAGCTGTTCGGGCGATCAAGCGAAATGGTGAGTGCCTGCTGGGCATCGTCAACGACATCCTCGATCTGTCGAAGGTGGAGGCCGGCAAGATCACCATTGAGAACCTGGCCTGCGACCCATCTCGCGTCATCGCCGAGGTAGCCTGGCTGATGCAGGCCAGGGCCAAGGCCAAAGGACTGTCATTCGCCATTGAGTATGCCAACCTTGTCCCCGAGACGATACGGACAGACCAGGTCCGCCTGCGGCAGATACTGCTGAACCTGCTTGGTAATGCGGTCAAGTTCACGGAGGCCGGCGGCGTGCGCCTGGTCGTCCAACTGCTGGCGGAACAGGAAGAGCCCGTCCTCCAGTTCGACATCGAGGACACCGGTATCGGCATGAGCGAGCAGCAGGTTGCCAGTCTCTTCCAGCCGTTCACGCAAGCCGACGCCTCGACCACGCGCCGCTTCGGCGGCACGGGCCTGGGGCTGACGATCAGCAAGCGTTTCGCTGAGATGCTGGGTGGCGACATCACGGTCGTCGAGACACATGAGCACGTCGGCACGCGCATCCGGTTGACTGTGTCCACGGGCCCGCTTGAGGGTGTGACGATGGTGCGCGATCCCCTGCCGGTCGCCGCCGCTGCCGCCGATGCCATCGGGGCAAACGCCGGCCAACCCCAACTCAACGCTTGCCGCATACTGCTGGCCGAGGACGGGCCGGACAACCGTCGCCTCATCGGTCACATCTTGACGAAGGCCGGCGCGACGATGACCATCGTTGAGAACGGACAACAGGCGCTGGATGCGGCACTTGCGGCGTGGAAGGCCGGCCAGCCGTTCGAAATCATCCTGATGGACATGCAGATGCCGGTCATGGATGGTTACACCGCCACCGCTCAATTGCGGCGACAGGGCTACACCGGCCCGATCATCGCGCTGACCGCCCACGCGATGACCGCCGACCGCGAACGCTGCATCCAGGCCGGCTGCGACGAGTACGCCTCGAAGCCGATCGACCGCCGGGCACTGATTGAGGCAATCCACGCGTGGCGTGGTCGACAATCCGAGCACAGCGTCGGCACGCCGGCAGACGAGCAATCGCCGGATCAGGACAAGCAACTCTCAGCATTGTCCGCTCGGGGCGATCATCCCGATCATCACTGAACGGACGCGCGGCTATCCAGTTCCGGCATCAGAGACTCCGCTGCAGCCTTGGGTGTGGGGTGTGCCACGGCGCTGTGAGCCGTGAATGGGAGGCAGACTGCAAGGCCGATACAGCCGTGGCACACCGCATGTCTCCCGAAACCGCCCTGGGACATCTTTGGTAGCGAACCGACCGTCCGGGCTGAGGCCCAGCGCCGCCCGCCTCACGGTTTCGGCGCGCAAAAAAGACGGCCGGCGAATGGGACCGCCGGCCGCGCCAGGTGCTACCGTTGGTCGAGGCTGGTGGGAGTGCACCTCGACTCGCGGAGTGGTGATTAGTCTCGATATTCCAAATACTTCCGGTACAGGTCCGGTTCCTGCTCTTCGAAGGCTTTTTCGTCGTTGAATTCGTAGGTGACCTTGCCGTCGCCGCGGTCAATCACGACCTTGATGTGGCCGTCATTGGGGTCGATCGTGATCATGAGCGTTTCGACCCGCACCTGCTTGGGCGCCGCCTCCTTGATCGCCTCCTCAACCTGCTCGCGCGCGGCGCGACGTGCATGCTCGCGAGCCTTGGCGGCTTCATCACGCGACTTCATGGTCTGTTCCTGGGCATCCCTGATCTGCGTCCGCAACTGCCTCTCGAAATCCTTGCGTGCGTCGTCGATCTGCGGGACCGCCGGCCGGTAGACGTGCCAGCGATTGCCCCAGAATTGCCGGTACTGCTGATAGGCGTCGGGATCGTCCTTGCGAAGCGCCTCTTCATCGGCGTAGACCTTGCTGGTTTCATTGCCGTCCGGGTCAACGCGCACGACGTGGATCGGCTCGTCACCCTGGCGCTCGATCGCCAACGAACCGTCATCATTCGCGATCTTGATCGTGATCGTCCGATGGGCGTCGTCATCGGACTCAATGCTGAGATCCAGCGTTCCGTCGCCGGGCTGAATGAAACTGGGAAATCCGGGGGCGCCCGGACGGATGGTCCGCAAGTCGCGCGCGATGTTCGGGATCTCGATCTGGAGTTCCTTGAGCACGTCAGGCAGGTTCTCGAGTTCGCCGAGCTCGTTCAGTGTCCAGTCGCCCGAAGGCAGGCGATTCAGCTTCAACCCGCGGAAGTCGTACGTATCCTGAAGCCGCGGCGCGTCCGGCTCGTCGTACTTCATCACAGCCGGTTGGCCGGGCTCGCGCTTCACGGGCGTCAGGTGCGCCGTCAGCGTTTTGCCGTTGCGAACAAAGTCAACCGTGGCGTCGGCGCCTTCATTGCCGCCGATCGCGTCAATCAGCTCTTCCAGCTCATTGATCGCCTGGCCGTTGAAGCCGCGGATAACGTCATAGCGATCGAGACCGGCATTGTCAGCGGGGCTGTCCTCGGCCACGTTGACGATCATCACACCATCGTCGCCGATGTGAGCAGCCAATGCTTCCGGCACCGGCGTACAACGAATCCCAATCCAGTATGCCGGAACTACTTCGGCAACCGGGACCACACTTCCGCCGTACACCCACGCCGCACCGCGCTTCGGGGCCTCCGCGTCCACTCGTATGGTCTTAGCCCTTAGGGTAGTACCATCATTGGCCTGCCAGACGACCATCGGCTGGTTGGCAACATCGACCGATCTCACCGTGCAAGCGCCGCGGCAGGACGTCGCCTTGCCGGCAGGCGCCGTGCAGGCATCGGGCGCCGTGACGACGATCTTCTCCGCCCGCACTGTTTCACAACTCGGCACTTGCACGCAAACGGTGGAGGGCTCGGCAATCACTGTCGCGCCCTTGGCCTCACAGCTCTTCTCCCACTCTCCCGCCGGCGCTACCGCGCTGCCGGCCAGCACGCTCGAAATCAGGATGTACGTTAACCATGAGAACATGTTGAGGGCTCCTGTTTTGGTCGGGCCTAGTAGTCTCTCTGAACGGCGATGACTCGAGTGGTTACGCGGTTTACCTCAATGACGAAGCATTCATTCGGACGCGATCCGGGAATGACAATCCAGTCTCGATTGGTGTGCCGTTGGCCGGCGTATGGCCGCTCCAGCAGCGCGCGATCCGCCTCGGCGGGTCGATCCGGCGCAATGTCGCGCCAGGAGAGGTTCTCTATGCGTGGCACCGCCGACGCCGAACGCCCGTTGGTCACCGGCTTAGTTGGCATCAGCCAGAGCATCGCCACCAGGCAGGCGGCGGCCGCCAAGCCGAGCGTCTGTGCGATGCGCTGCCAGCGCGAGCCATGCGGACGCAGAATCTTCGAACGTCCCAGCGCCCCGCGCAGAGCGTGCCCCAACTCGCGGTCCAGCGACGATGTCTCGTCGAACAGCACTTGGGCAGCCGGATCTCTGTCGAGCCGACTTCGCATCTCACGGCGTTCGGCCCTGGTGGCCTCGCCATCGAGATAACGCGAGATCAGGTGTTCGAGTTGTGCATCAGTCTCGTTCATCATCAAACCTTGCCGGCCAACATCTCGCGGAGCAGTCGTCGGGCACGCACCAGGCGCGTTTCAACCGTTTCGACCGGCATTCCCAACAACTCTCCAATCTCGGCATAACTCCAGTCTTCCAGGTGCTTGAGCGCAAACGGCTCACGGTATATCAGCGGCAGAGCCTGCACGGCTCGCAGCAATGTCTCACGTAGCTCCGAGCCGAGAGCGGCTCCGAACGGTGTTGCGGCTGAGCGGTCTGGCTGAGTCGGCTCATCTTCGATTCCGACCTCGCGCGTGCGGCGGCGTCTGTTGGCCATGCCCGCGTCGATTGCCGCGTTGCGGGCAATCCGGTATAGCCACCGGCGTAGCAGTCGCGGCTCCTGCAAGGAGCCGATGCTCTGCCAGACCTGGGTCCAGACCTGCTGGACGATATCGTCCACGAGGTCAGCCCGCCCGGTGACACCGAACACGACGCTGCGTACCCAGTGATCGTGCTCCCGAATAAGCCGGTCGGCTGCGAGCCGATCGCCTCCTTGAGCACCGATCACGA
>JAFGRR010000318.1 GCA_016935035.1 Phycisphaerae bacterium
GCGGTGTTCTATGACGGCTCGCCGTGCGCGGGTGGCTCGCCAATAGCGGCGACGCTCGTGTCCGGCAGCGGTCTGCCCGACAACGGCGAGGCGCTGAACCTGACGGTGACGTTGCCGACACCCGTAACGCTGCCCGATCAGGTGTGGCTGGCAGTGGAGTTCTCGACCGCGTACGCCGGCTGGATCGTCGCGGAAGAGGCCGAGACCGGCACGACCGCCGACGCCTTCGCGTTGGCGAGCTACAACAGCGGCACGGGGCAGTGGGAATGGAGCTGCAACAACCAGATCAGCGATCCATCGAACCCGCACGCCGGTTTCTGGACGCATCTGCAATGTGTCGACGCGGCCAAGGGCACGCGCGGCGGCGGTGGCGTACCGACCATTACTGTCACGCCGGTTGATCTCAACGGGCGCAACGTGCGATCCGCGTTTGAGCCAGAGACTCGTACCTCGCGGTCACGACTTCTTAACAAACCCCGATCGCGAAACCAGCGGTACGAGTAGACCTGCCGGCATCCGCAATCTGATCCCGCTGACATCGCCACCGGCGTCGGTACAATCGTGTCACTGGTTGGAGAGCCGGTACGCATGTGTTACGGCTCACAGGGCAATTCTGTCCGGCAAACAAGTTGCCATCGAGCACATGTCGAGGGGGCTTCGTGCTGGTGGCTGCAGGCGTGTGGGCGGGGGCGCTGGCCGAGCTTGACCGTGTCACCTGTTGCCTGATTGTCTCGCCTGCGTTGTGTCACAGCCAAAGCAAAACGTATTTCGAGATACCGCGACAGTCCAGATTATGTCAATATCACCAGCCGTGAATCCCGGACCGGATTGCTCACGGAGCCGTGGCACACCTGATGCAAGACGGCCGACAAGAGGTCGGCCACTACATTGCCAGTCGAGCGCCACGTCGGCTGCTACATGGCCGTGCCGGAGATGTGAACGGCCACGTTGCGTGGTTGTCGCCAAGCGGTATATCGTGGGTATTGTGAAGACTGAGGAAGCCATGCTTGAACGCGTGCGGATCGTCCTGCATCAGCCAACCGGGCCGGCGAATGTCGGGGCGGTGTGTCGGGCGATGGCGAACATGGGATTGTCCGACCTGGTGCTAGTGTCGCCAAAGTACCCGACCGATCACGAACAGTCGGTCGCATACGCGACGCACGGCGTCCATGTGCTGGAGTCCGCCCGCGTCGTGGACACGCTCGAAGAGGCGCTGGCCGATTGTGTGCGGACGTATGCGACCTCGGCCAAACTCGGCCTATATCGGCGGCAGGCGGCGATTCCGCCGAACGAGGCCAGCCGCGAAGCCATCGACCTGACGCCCAAGGGCAGCGTGGCGTTCGCGTTCGGCCCGGAGAACTACGGCTTTCGCACGCGCGAGTTGCTGATGTTCGACCGCATCGTCAGCATTCCCGCGCACGCCGACTATCCCGTGCTGAACCTGGCGGCGGCCGTGATGATCGTGGTGTACGAGGTGCATCGCGCGTGGCTGGCAGTGGCTGGCGACGGTCCGCTGCCGATGGCGCTGGACGGCGACATCGCCCCCGATCAGCGTAAGCAGATCCTCTTCACCAAGCTGTTCGACGCCCTGGACCGCATCGGCTTCTTTTCCGAGCAGAGCCCCGACAAGCTGAAATACGCCCTGCGACACCTCCTTGGCCGGGTGGAAATGTCGGTGCACGAGGCCGACATCATGATCGGCATGGCCCAGCAGATCCGCTGGTACGCCGACAAGCATCCACCGAGCAGTTGATCCGGGCCGTGATCGCCGGGCGGTCGCACCTTCAGAGCCCAACCCGCCAGGGCTGCGCTGTCGTTCCCGGCGGCGCGGCACCGGACATGTGCTAAGATGCCACCGACTCAGGCGCCGGCGGGCCGGCCACCTGGCAATGATCAAGTACGAGAGCGCACCATGCTCGTCCGACGACCCAGCACGCGAGTCATGCAACTGCTGCTTCCACCGCTGTCGGCGTTCGTGGCGGTGACATTGATCGGCACGATCGGATTCTATGTGCTCGAAGGCAGCAACCGGGGCAGCCGTTGGACGCTGGTGGATGCCCTCTACCAGGCGGTTATCACGGTTACGACGGTCGGCCTGACCGAGGCCCACGAGCTTGACCAGCGCGGCCGGCTGTTCACGAGCGTTCTGGCCGTGTTTGGTGTCGCTGTGTTTACGTTCCTGGCAACATCCATCGCGCAGTATCTCATCACCGGCGAGTTGCAGGGCATTTGGGCGAGGAGACGCATGGACCAGAAGATCGCACAACTCAAGGGCCACTTCATCATCTGCGGCTTTGGACGCATGGGCTGGCAGGTGGCTGCGGATCTCCAGCGAGAGAAGCATCCGGTCGTGGTAATAGACAAGGCGCCCGAGTCGCTACAACAGGCCGTCGATATCGGCTGCCTGGTGATAGACGGCAACGCCGGTGACGACAACGCGTTATTGCACGCGGGTATTGAGCGCGCCCGTTGCTTGCTGGCCGTTATTGACGACGACGCCACCAACGTCATGGTCACGCTGTCGGCCCGCGCCCTGAACGAGAAGTTATTCATCATAGCACGCTCCAACATCGAAGCCACCGAGCCCAAGCTGATCGCCGCCGGTGCCAATCGCGTCCTGTCGCCGTACGGGATCAGCGGTCGGCGTATGGCGCAGATGGCGTTGCGGCCCAACGTGGTCGAGTTCCTCGAAGTCGTTACACACGACCGCGAACTGGAGCTGTGGCTGGAGGAGATCACGGTGGCACTGGGGGCGGTGCTGGACGGACGCGAGATCGGCGCCTCGGCCATCCGCGGCCGGACCGGCGCCAACATCGTCGCCATCCGCACGCGGGCGGACAAGATGCTCGTCAGCCCGCCCGCCGATACCCGCGTCCAGGCCGGCGACATCCTGATCGCCCTCGGTACCCGCGCCCACTTGACGGAACTGCGCAAGCTCGCCTGCGAGAGCCAGCCGGGCACGTAAGGCAGGCGCCCACCCAGTCCGAACCTCCCATCAGAGCCCGAGCGGAAGCGAGGGGCATATTGGGATTCAGCTGTCTAGGTTCAGAGTTCACAGCCCGCGCGGAACCATGCGACCGCGAAGACGGAGCGCGAGTGGCGGCGAGGGACATGCAATAAGCAAAGAGTAGGACGACCAAGGCACTGCAGACACACTCTGGCTGAGGGCTGATAGCTGATGGCTCACGTAAAACAGCAATGTGCCCACTCGCCACCGCTCGGGTTCTGTCGTGGGAATGCGCCAGCGCGCGATTGCGGCGCGGCGGCGGTCTGATAGAGTTACGGCATGCAGTTGTACGCACCGGACTATGAACACTTCAAACGTTTGGCGGCCGGCCATAACCGCGTCCCCATTACGTCCACACTGATCTGCGACGATCTGACGCCCGTGAGCGCTTTTGCGCGGCTCGAGGTGGGGGCCGACTACGCTTTCCTGTTCGAGAGCGTGATCGGCGGCGAGAAGATCGCCCGCTACTCCTTCATCGGCGCCGATCCGTGCCTGACGTTCGAGGCCGAAGGCAAGCTGGCCCGCTTCGTCGATCATCGGCGCGCGACTGTTCGCGAGGTTGAGGCCGACGATCCGCTGGCCGTCTTCGCCGAGCATCTTGAAGAGTATCGGGTGGTCAGCCTGCCCGGCCTGCCGCGTCTGCTGGGCGGAGCCGTGGGTTACGCCGGCTATGATGTCGTGCGCTACTACGAGCGGCTGGAAAAGGCGCCGCCCGACGATCGCGGTTACCCCGACGTGCTCTTCAATGTCTATGACACGATGGTCATCTTTGATCACGTGTTCAAGACGGTGCACGTCGTCGCGCTCGCTGACATCGGGCACGGCTCCGATGACGCCAGTCTGCGGGCGGCCTACGACCGGGCGGTGAACGAAGTCGATCGCATGATCGAGCGGCTCGGCGAGCCGCTGGCGCTGCGCCCAGTACAGATCTCGCTGCCGATGGTCCCGCTGACGCGTTACGAGAGCAACTTCGAACGCCACGAGTTCGAGGAAGTGGTGGAACGCTGCCGGGAATACATCCGGGCCGGCGACATCTTCCAGGTCGTCGTCTCGCA
>JAFGRR010000033.1 GCA_016935035.1 Phycisphaerae bacterium
GACAAACCCAGTAGCGCGAGCTGGTCCGCCCGCGCGCGCCCACGCGCGACTGCCGGCCGGCGCGTGCCAACTCTCCTTCGATGCCCTGTCCGGTTGTCGCGTTCCTTGTCATCCGTAACGCTACTCCAGGTCTTCGGGTCGGTGTCTCACGCGCCGTGAACCGGCTCGCCGGCGTCGTCGGGCTCCGCTGACTCATCGACTACCAGATGGCTCAACACCCAGCCCAGGGCGCTGAACATCCCGAATGCAATGGCCATCATGATCAGGCCCAACATCATGTGGTACGTCCCCGTCGCGTATTCCTCGTCCACGAAGATGTAAAGCACGCACGTGATCGACACGCGGATGAAATTGCAGAATGTCGCGATCGGCAGGCACGCGGCCACCAGAATCACCCGCTGCCACCATGGGCGGTCGAAAATGAACGCCACCGCCACCCCGATCGCGCACAACGTGATCGTGCTGCGCATGCCGCTGCACGCGTCCGCCACCCCGATCGCGTGATACTGACCTTGATATACCGCGTCGATGACCGAGCCCGTTTGCCGAATCTCCAGCGATGGTACCAGGCTCAGCATGGTCGTCGCGATCGAGGCCGCCCAGCGACGCAGCGGGTTCGTTACGGCGAAGTAGATGCTCTTCGGCAACGGAATCGCGAAGAACAGGTACATGTACGGAACCCACAGGTAACGCATGGCCGGCACGCCACACAGCAGAACAATCACTCCCAGCAGACAAACCATCATCGATAACGGCTTGACATACCCAAACTGGAGCCCGCATAGCGCGAAAACGTACGCCGCGAGCCCAATCAGCATGATTGGCAGGCCTATCCACGCGAACCGCACCTTTACCCGCCGCAATTGGTCCCATTTCACATACACCAGGTACGCACTGAACAGCGGGATGATCCAGCCGTGCGACCAGTCCGCCTCGTGCCGCCACGCGTACGGCAGTTTGCCGAGAACCGGCGTCGGAACGAATCGCAGCAGTTCCCAGAATGCTGCCACGAACGCCACGGCGATCAGGCCCGCCTTGATCTGCGCGGTACGATCAAATGACAGCCGCCACTCTGGTGTCGGGGACACATTCCCTGACAAGCACTGCCCTCCTGGTTCAATGACTAGAACGACAAGCCTTGCTGTAATTTCTCTTGCCGCTTGATCGTGTCCGGGTTCGCCTTGCTGCTATATGAGTCAACGTCCGCGAAATTCCGGTCGTACACAAAGCCGAAACCGTATGTGAATCGGAACGAATTGCGGATCACGAACAGGAACGGCGACACAATGTGCGTCCCGACGTTGACGATGTCCTCGTCACGCAGAAGCACGTCGTCTTCCAGGCCAGCGAAGATCGCATCCACGTTCACCGGAATCGTCGTCTGCGTATCCGTGCCCGGCTCGCGCCGAATGATCTCGCAACGCTGCGGCCACGCCAGCACGGAGAAGCCGCCGACCATCGCGATCGCCTGCTTGATGGTGATCTCACGCCCGCCAAACGCGAACACGCCCGGCCGGTTGATCTCGCCCATCATGTAGAACACGCCGGTGTCGATCGGAATGTTGATCACGTCCTTCGGACGCACGAGGATGTTGTAGCGCGGATCACCGGACTTCAGCGCCCGCACGTCAATCTCGATTACACGCTGCGAAAGCTCGAGATCGGGCACGTCCTCCCATTCGAATCCCGGCTGTTCCAGGCCCCGCTCTACCTCCGGCATCGGCGGCTCGGCCGGCTCCGGCTCAATGTCAACCAGTTCACCAGTAACCGGATCAAACACGCGCGGCTCAAAGGCCCGCTCGGGCTTCTCGCCGACCGATTGGTCGGGCGTCGGACTGATGATCTCCTCCAGGGTATCCTGGTCGGGCGTCTCCTCGTCGAAACTCGCTCCAGACATGACGACCTGCCCCGACGCAAGCACGGCGCCAGAGACTGGCATCTGCGACCAGTCCTCTTCCTCGCTCGGCGGCGGGACTATTAGTTCACCCTCGTCGGGTATCGCCGGAGCATCACCCCCATCTGGGAACGCTCCGCCCCCACTGGTTCGTCGGATGACGTACATACGCCTGACTTCCGCGCCGATGTCACCCGCCAGGCCAATCACGTCCAAAAGCCGGAGGTCCGGCTCGCTAATCGGATAGGTCCCAGCGCGCGACACAGAGCCCAGAATGCTGTATGTCCATGCTCGCCGCGACGTTACGGTCACTCGCACGATTGGATTGCTGAGGTAGCCGCCTTCCTGGAGACGACGAATGATATCCTGCTCAATTTCGGCCTCTGTCATTCCAACGATCTTCAGAGACCCCAGCAACGGAATTCGGATGTAACCAGTATTCGAGATGAGCTGCGCGGAGGCTTCCTGCAACCCCTGGCTGATCAGGTCCTCGATGACGACTTGTATCTGGTCCGCCACCACAACCCGATAATCATCGTACACAGGGACCAGATCCTCGGGCGTCGGCTCCACCGCGTTCGCCGGACCCGCCGGCATGTCGCGCGGCGTAAGCACGCGCCTGATGCCACGTTCCTGATACTCTAGTGGGAAACTACCCACGCGCGTTGGATCCAGGAACCCGTTCAGAAGCGCACAACCGGCAGAGGGCAACAACAGCACTAAGCCTGCCACTGCGGCACCGCTCATCCTGACGAGCCAGCGCTCGTTATGCATTGCATCCTCCTCGGCAGCCGTCCACTGGTGGGACATCGCGCTCCGCCGAACGAAGCCCTTCCGTCCCCGAGGTTGTCCGCCAAGTCTCCGTACTGACAAGCATTTACGCAAAGATCAGCGCTGCATCTAAACCGCGCCGGTTCGACCTGTCAAACTTCCGGCGCAGGTGTCCGCCGTCCCGCCCTTTACGGGACGTACGAACCACACGCCGCCTGAGTTCGCGATTCCTCGCGACCCCAGGAGCAACAGCCGCACCACATTATCGGCACACTGGCCGCGATGCCTTGCGGAGTGCCCCCTGGGAGAATCACGAAGTGCACACCGGACCGGGCCCAAGATCTCCTAGAACCCCGCCGAGAGCGGTTACGGAGGCAATTGGCACGTTGGCGACCACCCGGCACCGAATTCTACCACCGCCAACGAGCATGCCATTTTCGCGCCCGGCGTGGCGCCCGCCGCCCACACACCCGATGATTAAGCGTGTGGAAC
>JAFGRR010000319.1 GCA_016935035.1 Phycisphaerae bacterium
ATGCTGAAAACGCCAGTAGTCCTTGTGTCGCGCCCGTGCGTGTGGATCGTGCGGATCATGGGCCTCGGCCGCCGCTTGCGCCTCGTCAAACCGCTCGTAGCGCGTCCCCCAGGCATCGTTCAGCCGCCCGATGTCAGAGTACGCCTCCTCCAGGAACTGCTGAAAATACCCCGGCGACGTCCCGTCCAGACCGCACGGCCCCTCGAACCAGTGCGAGAACAGGTCCATCTCGTTGTCCGGCTGAAACAGCACGATCCGACCGCCGTTCGTCGCGAGGTACGGCTTGAGCACGTCCGTAACGGCCTTCATCCACACGCCCGCCTCGCGCCGATATTCCCGGGACAGCCGCGGCAGCGTCACCACCCGATCCGGCACGCCGGCGTTGGTCCACTCGGCGTAGATATACGGCCCCGGCCGAATGAAGATCCAATAGCCCTGCTCTTGCAGCAGATCCAGAAACCCCACCAGGTTACGCGGCGCTTCGGTGGCACCGGTGAAATCGAACCGCCCGGGCGCCAGCTCGTGGTACTCCCACGGGATGTACGTCGCGACCATGTTCAGCCCCAGCTCGCGAAAACGTCCCGCGATCGTCGGCCACCGGCCCGGATTGACACGCCAATAGTGCATCTCGCCCGCAAAAAACGGCACACGCTCCCCACCAACACTAAGCACGCCGCTCTCGATCTCTACCCGAGGCATTCAGGGCTCCTTGCCAAATCGTTGTCCGACCGGCGGCAACAATCAGCACCGCCAACCGCCGGCCAGTATACGCCAGCCGCCTACGGCGCCGAGTGTCCCCGGTTTTCACCACTCCGTGAGCCGCAGATGGACCTCGGTGGCGGCGGAACCCAGCAGAATGAGGCCGATGAGTACCCAGCCAACCTTGCGACGCGGGCACGCCCAATACACGACCACAACACACATCGCGTGCCAGAGCAGGGCAACCGGGTTCAAGAGCGTCTGGTGGCTCGGCCCGGGTTCACTCTTCGGCGCAGGCCCCCAAAGAAACGCGACCGCGAGAAATGCCATAACAGTCACAATCCACCTGACCGCGCTGGATCGCGGGTGCTCGATCTCGCCAGAAGGAGCGTCTGGCTCGGTGCTTCTCATCGCCGCCTCCACTCAATCCCGACAAAGCACGCGAAGCCGGCCATTTGGCACACCTGCAACACCCGTAGTTGCCAGATCGGCGCCGCGCCAAGGCAAAGCGTGATCAACGTGCCGAGTAACAGAAGCGCAAGCATGATCACTCCCACCCACAGTGCCGCCACCCGGCGGCGGCCCTCCTGATACTCAAAGCCCAGCCAGATGCCAACCGCCGACAGCGCGAAGAAGATCGTGGCTGGAATCGCAAAGCCCGCCCCTTCCGCACGAGTCGGCGACCAGGCCAGAGCAACGCCAATCAGCAGCGGATAGCAGCTCCAGGCCGCGATGAAGCAGTAGCCTGCCAGCTTGGTGACCTGTTGCGGGCGCATCGCTTCTTTCGCTCCTCGTGTTCGTGCCGATGGCTCTCAAGCATCCACCCGTGTCCCCCTGCCGCTGACCGGTCGTCGCGGCGGCGTAGGGCACCGCTGGTCAGTACTCTGGATGCCAGGACGGCCCCATGTCAATCAGGTCAGGCGGCAACTCGAACGTCTCGACTTCCACGTACTGCGCCAGCCCGTCGAGCAGCCGTTGAGTCACCCTCTGGCGATACTGCGTCGAGTCGATCCGCAGCCGTCCGGCGGTTGTCTGGACAACCAGCGCGAAAGCCCCTCGTTTACCAGCCACACTGCCAAACAACCTGACGCTGAGCACCTCCTGCCAATTGAACTCATACTTCCGGCGATGCACCAACCCGATCTCAAACAAGCAGCCGCCGGGACTCCACCGGACAGTAACAACCCGACCGCGCATTCCTATCCAGAGTACGCCGAGGAGCACTCCCCCAAACCCTGCTGCCAGGCACAATTCAAGCGTAGCATCACGCCCCGGGCTCGGGTACTTCGGATGCAACCACCAGGACAATGTAAGCAGGACACCAGCAACAAGCATGATGTACAAGCCCACAATCAGACACAACCACACATTGGACGCGTGCCCCGCACTGGCTGCCGGCGGTAATGACTCGCTGAAGTCTGCGTGGTTGGTCATCACTGGACCGGCCATTATCCGGCTTTGGTGGAACGGGACAAGTTGTCAGTACACCCAGCTTTTCCGTCTTGCCATGTCGGATTGGCGGACCGCCGCCCGCCGGTCTTCTGGTCCCGGCGTTCAAATGGCTCGACCTTCGCCTCGGCGGGTGCCGCGGCGAAGGTCGAGACGGATATGGTAAGGGACCGCGGGAAACGGTCATGCGGCCAAGCGTCTTACTCTTCGAAGCACGAGACAGCCAGTAAGCGCCAGCATGGCCAGCGAGGCCGGCTCGGGCACGCCGACGAAGTAGTAGCGGGTTGTGTACCCGTCAACGTACCATTCCTCACCGTCGCCGGCGACGGGGCCGTCATACCCGGCTGATGCACCGAGTTTGTCTGCGATGGACTGCAGGAAGCTGCGGCCTTCGTCACCCTTGGCGGCGCTGCACGACATGAAGGTCAGGTTATTGACGTGGCTCTTCAGCGCGTCCAGTTGACTGATGCTGTCGCTGTCCAGCACGGTATAGCCACCCCAGTTGAAATAACCCGGACCACCGTGGCCGCCGAGTTCAACGTGCTTGTTCTTAAGATCGGGCGAGCTCAGGTAGTCGAGGACCTGCTGCCACGTCGTCAGGTTCTTCACCACGGTAGTGCCCGGCTCGTGCGTTGGTTCGCTATCCGCCAGCGACGGATCGACGATGATAATGTCGCCTCCGGGCGTCGGCGAAGGACGCCAATTGTAACTCGGCGCGGGTGAACCCGGCCGTTGTCTGAATCCGATCCCAACGTCATACAACTGGGTCGTGTTGTCGTTATACGTGGCCTGCACGAAAAACGGGCCCCGGTGATTGAACGTGATGCTGCCCTCGCCGCCGGCGATGTCGCCGACATAGTCGACGCCCGGCGTCAGGTAGTACTCGTCCGAGCCAGGCATCAGAGCCGGCAGAACCTGGAGACTCTGAACGTTGCTGACGGACAATGTGTAGCCCACGTCGTGATAGTCGTAGTAGTACGACGCCGACGGCACTGACGCCGGGTCGAGGTACATGTCTTCGGGTGTCAGAGTCTCGCCCAAGGCGTTGGTCGCAACGGCGATCACCGCGAAAAGACCCGCCAGTGCCCACAGTCGATTCCTGGTGTTACGTTTCGTCATGACTTGCCCTCCTCGGGCAGTTAACGCGTTCTTGCACGCGTCGATACTCGCGAGATCGACTCGTCCGGGACCACCCCGGAGCTTTCTGACTGCCGCTCGGCGCGAGTTCCTCGCGTCAATCAGCGGCGTTTGGTCCGCATGGGAGGGCTAGCGTTCCGGCAGCGTGAAACCGGCGCGCCATACGCAAAAAACGACCATACGGGACTGGCGGGATGTCAGAGTGACTGGAGCGGGCGCGGCCACGGATGGAACCTCGGCAGGACATATGGGCCGCCAAGCCGTTGATGGCGAAATCGCCGGCCTTACAATCGCGGAGGAACAGGCGAATAACTGCCGGCCGGGGCCGAATGCATCTGTGAGGGGGCTCAATTGGCTGCCCGGACGTTGGGCATGATGCGGTTTCAGCCTCAGGAGATTTGATAATGCTCATCGGGAACGCATGGCAGACACTGTTTCAGACGCCGCAACTCGGGCTCGTCGTGGGGTTGCTGATCGCCTGCGTGATCCCGGTCGCGGGCATCGTCGGGCATTACTGGTACATGGCTCAGAAGTCACGGGCTGAGAACGGCCTTTAATCGCGGGAGATTGATTGATGCTCATCGCCGAGGGTTGGCAGCAGCTCTTTCAGCCGGAGCAACTCAAACTCGTGATCGGGCTCCTGATCGCGTGCCTGATCCCGATAGCCGGTATCGTCGCGCACTACTGGTACAAGGCTCAGAAGATGCACTCTGATAATGAGCTAAAACGTACGCTGGCCGAGCGCGGCATGTCGGCGGACGAGATCGAACGCGTAGTCAACGCGAAGCCGAAAGACCCGGACGCATCCAGTTAAAGACGCACCAGGCACGCGCGCGAGGCTCGGCCAAGGCACGTGACTTGGCCGCACAGGCCTGCTCGCAATTCGTAGTGGCCTCACCTCCGATCGTCACCTCCATACCACACACTGGCTGTCACCAAGTCGCGGAACCGCGCGGCGGGTGTCGGCGCGGCCGGGAGTGGTTAAGATAGTCGGTCGTGTGCCCGGTGATGTGGCCGGGCGCAGACTGGTGGAGAATGTCGCCATGGGAGAACTGCCATGTCTGTCAGAATCTGGCGCAAATACGCAGCGACTGTTGTGACTGGAATTGTGTCGCTGGTCGCGATTGTGGGATGCCCCGAGATTGGTGAGTCCGTCAGCGCTACGCAAAATCCCAGTGGCTATGCCCTCTTCTCCGGTGTCGCCAAAACGGCCACCGTCAGCAGTTCCCCCGTCGGCGGCCCGGTGGACCCACGCAAAGACTCCACCATCGAGGTCGTGGTGTACAACTCGGACACGCTGCCGCTCAGCGCTATCGACATCACCGCCGCCCTGATGGAAGGCGAGCGCGTCTACGAGACCTACGCCATCACACTCAACATGACGTCCTTCGAGGCCGATCCGGGGGGCAGGACTAGCGTGGGCGGTCAAACATTGACAACGCGCTACGTCGGCACGCTGACGACGAGCTGCGCTGAATGCGACCCCACGGCGCTGCTGCCCGATACCTACTCCTGGGAAGTCACGATCACCGGCACCGAGGCCGTCCACGCCACGGTGTACGTGTATTTCGACTACCAGTTGTATCTCGGCCCGATCGTCTCGCCGTAAGCAACCGCCGCAGCAGTAGCATCGGCCCCCTGTGGCCGACGTAGAACGCCGAAAGCGTGTCGGAATCCGGCACCCGCCGGCGGCGACAAACGCGACATGCAGTTTCGCAGTGGACTGATGACCCCCTGCCTTACTCGGCTGTTTGTATCGTCGTCCCGCATTCGGGGCAGATGCCACTGACGTTGCCGGTCAGGTTGTACCCGCAGTTGGTGCAATACCCCGGGCCTTCGGGAAGAGCTCTGCTGAACAGGCCCACACACAGACGGGTCAGCAGCGGGAGGCAGAACATCAGGGTCATGATGCAGGCGCCGATCAAGTCGCTGGGTGTATACATCACGGCGCTCGTACTGGTGCTGCCGACTCTGGCCAGCGTGATCCAACCCTGCTTGATGAGCCAGACCACCGAGCCAATCTCAGCAAGCGACAGCAACACCAGGCCGCACGCGGACACCCACAACAGCCGCGGGCTCCGGCGGCCGCCTGACTCCTTGAAGAATGCGACCATCGCGAGCGCGTTCAGGAATAACGCGGCCAGCCCCCCCTCCAGTCCCTGGGTCAAACGAATCGGGGCGCTTATGTGCCATGGCAAGGCAACCTTGGTCCCATACGTTTGCGGATGCGCCCATGATGACAGGTGCCACAGAAACGCCATGATCACCGTACCAAGGACAACGGACATGAACGCAAACCAGGCAACGCCACGTAGTGCTTTTCTGCGGGATATCATGCGCGCTCTTGATGACTCGGGTAGCAGAAGACCGCCGGCGGAATCGTTGGGCACGGTGTCCTGAGCATCGGCGACTCCCCTGTGCAGTGCGACCGCGCCGCCCAGAGTCTAGCACCACTTCCATGACCGACCAAACCGCCGCGCACCAGCGTACGCGCCGCATCCCATCCTGCCACCCAAGCCCACCCGGACGAACCACCAACCGCCACAAACACTGCTCGCCACGGCAACCCGCCCCGGATCCGAACGTTTACTCGATTCCATGCACCTTGATTATAGGACCATGCCGCACACGCCACAGCGCGCCCCGCCAAACACCACTTGCGGCGACATCTGTGACGTATAAAATAACAGTTGCTGTTATATTATCCTCCATTTTGCGACGGAGTAGCGCCACATGCTGCAACGCAAAATCCAGCACCGCCTGCTAGCAGCTCTCCGCGATACGCCGGTGGTGCTGTTGCAGGGCCCGCGGCAGAGCGGGAAGACCACGCTGGCGCGGTGGGTGGCTGAGGGGCCGCACAAGGCGACGTATTTCACGCTGGACGACGCCGCTGTTCGGTCGGCGGCCATTCGCGATCCTGATGGGTTCATCCGCGCTACCTCGGGGCCGATCGTGATCGACGAAGTGCAGCTTGCCCCCGATCTCCTGCGGGCTATCAAGATTGACGTCGATCGCCGGCGAACGCCTGGCCGCTTTCTGCTCACCGGGTCGGCCAACGTCCTGCTACTGCCCAAGCTGTCTGAATCGCTGGCCGGACGCATGGAGATTCTCACACTCTGGCCGCTCGCCGAATGCGAAACGCGCGGCGTGCAAACGTGCTTCGTCGATCGGTTGTTCGAGATGGACGACTTCACAAAGCTGCCGACGGTGGATTGGCCGGCAGCGGAACTGCTCAAGTGCATCGTCACCGGCGGGTATCCGGAACTGGCTCTAAGAACCGATCCCCGGCGCCGCGACGCGTGGTTCGGCTCATACATTACGACGATCTTGCAGCGCGACGTTCGCGAGATGGCGGACATCGCCGGCCTGACCGAGATGCCGCGGCTGCTGGCCTTTCTGGCCGCACAGTCC
This sequence comes from Phycisphaerae bacterium, assembly GCA_016935035.1. Classification (GTDB taxonomy): domain Bacteria; phylum Planctomycetota; class Phycisphaerae; order UBA1845; family Fen-1342; genus JAFGRR01. The sequence continues at coordinate 6,697 of JAFGRR010000319.1, forward strand.
GGCGACCTGCTGAACATGGCGGAGCTGTCGCGCGACGCCGGCATGTCGCAGCCCACGATCAAACGCTATCTCACACTGCTACAGGCGACGCACCTGTATCAGCCCCTGTCGGCCTGGTCCGGCACCGTGCGCAAGCGTCTGGTCAAAGCCCCCAAGCCGTATCTGAACGACACCG
>JAFGRR010000320.1 GCA_016935035.1 Phycisphaerae bacterium
ACGCGGCCTACGCGACCTGTCCCGAGTGCGGCTACGCGTTCCCGCCACCCGAACGGCAACGTCACGAGCGCGAAGCCTCCACCGCCGGCGTGCTGACCGGCGAAGTCACCGAGACCGAATACGACGTCGGCAGCGTCTACTACAGCGTGCACGTCAAGCGGGATGCGCCGGACGAGCATCCACGCTCGATGCGGGTCGAGTACCGCTTGGGCTTCAATCAGTACGCCTCCGAATGGATCTGCCTCGAGCATACCGGCTTCGCGCGGGCCAAGGCCGAAGCGTGGTGGCGTCAACGCTCGAACGAGCCGGTCCCCGAGACCGCCGCCGAGGCGGTCGACCTCGCTGAGGCCGGCGCGCTGGCCAGGACGCTCGCGGTGACGGTCCGTCGCGTAACCGGCGAGAAGTACGACCGGATCATCCGCTGCACGCTCGGCGACAAGCCGCCCGCGATGGCGGAGGCAACGGCGATGGATGATCTTCCCGTGCCGTTCTGAGGAGAGCGCCTTGCGATCGAGGAATGCGCATGGGTGAGCCGCTGCTCGATGCCGCGCTGGCGTACGCCCGCCTGGGGCTGCCGGTCTTTGCCTGCTCGCCCGGGCGCAAGACGCCGCGGACGCCGAACGGCTTCCACGACGCGACGACGGATGAAGAGACCATCCGGACGTGGTGGCGAGCGCATCCACGCGCCAACATCGGCATGCCGACGGGAGCCGTCAGCGGACTCATTGTGCTGGACATCGATCCACGCAACGGCGGCGATGCTGGCGTCGATGCGCTGCTGGCCGAACATGGGGCGCTGCCGGTCACCGTCGAGAGCCTCACCGGCGCGGGTGGTCGCCATCTGTTCCTGCAACATCCCGGCGGCTGCGTGCCATGCAGTCAGGGTGAGTTGGCGCCCGGCGTCGACGTCAAAGGCGACGGCGGCTACGTCGTACTGCCGCCGAGCGTCCATCCCAGTGGCGATGCCTACGCGTGGGCTGAATCGCGCGCGATCACGGAATGCGCACCGGCGGTATGCCCATCGTGGTTGGCCGAATGCATCCGCAAGGATGCGCCGATGCGCCGATCGCCATCCTCCGCCGAAGACGCTAACCCAATTCCCGAGGGGCAGCGAAACGCCACGCTGACACGCCTGGCTGGCGGGATGCGCCGCAACGGCATGGGCCGCGAGGAGATCATCGCGGCGATGCAGGTTACGAACCGGCAGCGATGCCATCCGCCATTGCCCGAGCCCGAGGTCGAGCGGATCGCGGCCAGCGTAGCGCGCTATGCGCCGGACGCGGTGTCGGTTGCGCTGGTCGAGGATCATTACGCGTCGATGTTCGGCGGTATGCCGCCAACCGACCCGGCCGGCAAGCTCCAGCTCATCCGCGCGGATCAGATCGAGATCCGCCGGCCGGACTGGCTGCTGCGAGGCATGCTCGAACGCGACACGCTGGCGCTCGTGTTCGGTGATCCGGGCTGCGGCAAGAGCTTTCTCGCGATCGACTGGGCCTGCCGGATCGCGACCGGCACGCCATGGCGTGAACACGCGGTCACGACCGGCCCGGTCGTCTACGTCGCCGGCGAGGGTCGTAACGGCCTGGGCCGGCGCCTCCGTGCGTGGCAAGCCCATCATGACGCCAGCCTGGACGGTGCGGCCCTCCACATCGCGCCGGCGGTCGCGATCACCGACGCAGAGCAACTTCGCACGCTGGTAACCGCCGTCGAAGCCTGCACGCAGCCACCAGCGCTGGTCGTGCTGGATACGCTGGCACGCTGCTTTGGTGGCGGAGATGAGAACTCCACGCAGGACATGAGCCAGTTCGTCGCGGCCTGCGACGCGCTACGCCGGCGCTGGGGCTCCACGGTCCTGGTCGTGCATCACACCGGCCATGGCGACAAGAGCCGTGCCCGCGGGGCGATCGCATTGAAAGCGGCTCTGGACGCGGAGTACCGGCTGACCAACGAGACGCAGATGCTGCTGACCGCCACGAAGATGAAGGACGCGGAAACGCCTCCGCCGCTCGGGCTCGAGCTGGTGACGGTCGAACTGCCGCACGTGGTTGACGACTACGGCAACCCGGTCACGTCGGCGGCCATCGAGGTGGTGGACGCGGATATCAGTGCGATCGAGTCACAAGCGAAGGCGACCGCCGGGCTCGGGCGGAAACAGAAAGAGGCACTCGACATCGCACGCCGGTTGGCGGCCGAGACAAGCGACGGCACGCCCTCGCTCAAGGCGTGGCACGCGGCCTGCGAACAGGCCCAGATGGGCAAGTCGACGCGGTACAAGATCCTGTGCGCTCTTCAAGAGCGTGGGTTGGTCAACGTGGGGAACGACGTGTTGATTCTGCATTGATGAACCGAGTCCAGTCCACTGTCCACTTTTCCACTTTCCTAAAGGAAAGTGGAAAGTGGACTGAAAAGTGGACTGGACCGCAAGAAGTGGACAGTGGACCGAAGTGGACTGCAAAAGTGGACTGGTAACTATGGGGATCACAAGCCGTTGCGTGCAAACCCCGAACGACAAGGTGATGCAAAGTGGACTGAAGAGTGGACTCGGCGCGCGAAGCCGCGTCTCGCGGGTCCTCCAGGAAAATCGCTTTCCGAAGATGGCCCGTGGGAACAGCTCCAAGGATAGACAGGCATTGTTGCGTGGGGCCGACAAAAAATGACAGACCATGGACGACAAGAAGAGTCTCGACGCTTGGCTGAAGACGGCCAAGTCGCTTCGTACGCGTCTGAACGCGGAATACCGGCAGAGCCTACGGGTGCAGGACGCGTGGTTCCGGGTAGCCGAGTGCATGGTAAAGGCCTGGGACAATCGAGAATGCCGAGTGGCTCCGAGGCGGCGACGCCCGGCGGCACGGCCGACGACGTGGAGGGAGTTTTGCCCGCACGTAGCGACATTCACACGCAGGAAGCTCAATCCCGCTGCACGCGTGGGGACCTGGGAGTACTGGGCCAGCTCGCGAAGCCTCGCTCGGTTTCGGTATGTGAGGAAGCTGGACCGCTTTGGCCCACTAAACCGTTGAGGTTCTTTGAGTTGCGGAAGCTGCTGAACGCGACGCCGCTGGGACCGGTCTTGAATGAGCGGCAATTGTACCGACATCGCCAGCGAGCCGAACACGAGTTTACCGTCGGACGAAGAATCGACCTATTGCGGTACGTTGCGTGGCTCGTGACTGAGCGGCACGTGCCTTCTCCGAAACCGCGCGTCAACGGGAGGGCGATTTGTGCGAAGGACATTCTGCAGATGCTCCAGGACCAGAACTTCCGCTGTGCCCTGACGGGCCGCGAACTCACACCTGAAACGGCCGCGTTGGATCACATCGAGCCGATCAGCCGGGGAGGCGAGCACGTGATTGGGAACGTCCAGATCCTGCGCAAGGAGGTGAATCGGGCCAAACACACCTGCACCAACGAAGAGTTCGTTGAGATGTGTCGCGAGGTTGTCAAATGGGCGGAGGAAGCCGGCGGAGAACGTGGTTGAGCCGGTACCGTTCGTGGCCCGTACGGGCCGCGAGGACGCGTTTGGGGCGATCGTGGGCCGCGTAACGGCGGCGGTCGTGGTTCTGGGGCACCCACGTACCACACACGACGACTATGGCCCTCATGGAGGAGGCAATTGATGCTGAACGTACAACAACGGCCGTTAACCGAGATCAAACCGTACGAAAAAAACCCCCGGATCAACGACGCGGCGGTCGATGGCGTAGCAGCCTCGATCCAGCAGTTCGGGTTCCGCCAGCCCATTGTGGTGGACACCGAGGGCGTCATCGTCTGTGGCCACACGCGCTGGAAGGCGGCGCAGAAGCTCGGGCTCACCGAGGTGCCGGTCCACGTGGCAACCGACCTGACGCCCGAGCAGATTCGGGCGTATCGGCTGGCCGACAACAAGACCGCCGAGCTGGCCGAGTGGAACCTCGAGCTGCTGCCAATCGAGTTGGCCGAACTCCAGGGCGCCGGCATCGACTGGTCGCTGCTGGGCTTCGACGCCGACGAACTGGCTACGCTACTCGATCCCGGTGTGAAGGCCGGGCTGACCGACCCCGACGAGGTCCCCGAGCCGCCGGACGAGGCGATCACGCAGCCGGGCGATCTGTGGATCCTGGGCGAGCACCGGCTGCTGTGTGGCGATAGCGCGTCGGCGGCCGACCTCGATCGGCTGCTCGACGGGGCACCGATCCACTTGGTCAATACCGATCCGCCTTACAACGTGAAGGTCGAGCCGCGCAGCAAGAACGCAGTCGCGGCCGGACTGGCGACGTTCGCGGCGTACCTCAGCGACGAAGTCAAGGCCCGCGAGGCGAAGAAACGCATGGGCAACCATCAGCGCTTCGATCTCGCGCGGGATCCGAGCAAGGCCAAGCCCGCTACCCAGAAGATGCGGGCGAAGGACCGGCCGCTG
>JAFGRR010000321.1 GCA_016935035.1 Phycisphaerae bacterium
ATGCGAGCTAAGCTGAACCTACACTTGCGGGGGAAGTCCCGCAACACACGCCAAGCAATAGGAGGATCGGAGATGTCCAGCATTAGAGGTGTTGCGCGCGTATTGACCATCGTGACGTTGGCCGCGACCGCTGTCGCGCAGATGGACCTGTATGGACTCGTGGAGGATTACAGTGGTGTTCGGAAGCTGGTGCGCATGGACCCGGAGAACCCGGCTGGCGCTCAGGTCATAGCGGAGTTCGACGTGGACCTTAACTGGCTTGAGTACGACCGAGCCAATGATTGGCTGGTGGCGGCGCGCGGAACCCAACTCTATCACATTGACACACAGACGGGCGTTGCGACTGCCTTTGCGAGTCCAACTGGAGTGGATGGTGGACAGGGACTGGCGTACATCGTGCCCGAGGCAGGTTTGTATGCCGTGACGGGGGATGCGCCGGGGAGTGGGGTCCAGACCGCGATATCGAAGATCAACGCGGATGGTACAGCGACGTTTCAGTTCGACCTAAGCACCTTTGTTGATGACCTCGACGAGCTCATGTGGGATCCTGTGAATGAACTGCTCTACGGAATCGACGGTCAGAACGATCTCATGCACACGATCGCCTATGAAGACGGCATCGTCATGTCGACGACGAACATCACGCAGGGCCGACAGGGACGGGGCAGCATTCACTGGCAGAACGGTCTCATTTACGAGGGCGAGATCATCAGTAATGCTGGGTATTTCGAGCCGGTGATCCGAACACGTGACCCGATTACTGGTGACCGCATCGCAACACTGGGGCAGATTCCCGACGCTGAGTTCCTGTGGGGCCTGGCGTTCGTTCCCGAGCCTTCGACCGCACTGCTGTTGCTGTTCACCGCGCCCTTCCTCGGTCGCCGGCGATAAACACGCGACAGTCGTGATCATGGCCACCACTGTAACGCACGTCGTTTTCGTGGCGGCATCCTCTGTGCCAGAGACTCCAACAGCCCACGATCCTGAGTGCCCGAAGCTGCCGGTCGGCAGCGCCGGGCACTTTGATTTTTGGTGGCGGGGTTGGTAGCCTGAGAGGCCGACGGTGTCCGTTCGCATTCCACGTTTGCTGGGATCGGTGCTGGAGAGATACAGTTGCCCCGTCCGTTGGTGTCCATCATCATCCCGGTCTACAACGAGCAGGAGAACCTGCCCGAATTGCATCGCCGCCTGTGCGATGTGCTGGACCCGATCACGCGCGACGCCGAGTTCATCATGGTGGATGACGGCAGCCGCGACGACTCGGTCCAGGTGATCGAATTGCTGCGTCGCCGCGACTCGCGCATCGTGCTGGTCGAGTTCTCACGCAATTTCGGCAAAGAGTCGGCCATGATCGCCGGCTATGACCAGGCGCGCGGCCGTGCCTCGATCGTGATCGATGCCGACCTGCAAACGCCGCCGGAGATCATCCCCAAGATGATCAAGGCCTGGCAGAATGGGGCCCAGATCGTTGATGCGGTTCGCACGGCGACCATCGGCCAGAACCCGCTGCGCACGTGGGCGTCGAGCACGTTCTACTGGGTCATGCAGAAGCTGGCCAAGACCGACATCATTCCGAACTCGGTCGACTTTCGCTTGCTGGATGCCCAGGTGGTTGATGCGCTGCGCCAATGCCGCGAGCGCTATCGCTTCAACCGCGGTCTGGTCGGCTGGCTTGGTTTCAGACGCCAGTCGGTTGAATTCGTCGCCGAGGATCGCGCTGTCGGCGCGTCGCGCTGGGGCCTGATGCACCTGGTGGGCTACGCCCTGGACGCGATCCTGTCGTTCAGCGCGTTGCCTTTGCGGCTGGCGGGCCTGTTGGGCTTAGCTGTGTCATTCATGAGTTTCCTCTACTTGGCCATCGTTCTGATCCGCAGCGTGTGTTTCTCGCAGCCAATGGCCGGCTACGCAACGCTGGTGGGCGGCATATTCTTGCTGGGCGGCATGCAACTGCTTACCGTTTGGCTGCTTGGCGAGTACGTTGGGCGGCTCTATGACGAGGTCAAACAGCGGCCACTTTACATCGTGCGCCGAGTGGTGTCGGATGCGTCCGACGGCTCTGAGCCGCCGCCGGAGGTGCAGAGCTGATGCCTTCTTCGTCGCAGGATCCAGACAACGCGACGAGAAGAGGCGCGCCGGCCGCATCACCAAAGCGTACCGGAGACACGGTTGCGATTGGGGGGGACTACCAGGCGCGGGCGCTGACCGAGGGGGTCGTGGTTCAACGCTTCTGGCACGCATTGAAGTCGCGATTGATAGAGCGTGTGTGCCCACCCGATCCGGATTCGCGCGTGCTGGACGTCGGGTGTGGATCTGGCGTCATCTCGAACTACCTGGCGCCGCGCTGTGCCTTTGTTGACGCGATCGACGGCAATCCGGCCGCCATCGAGTATGCCAGAGACCACGCCGTTGCTGACAACATGGCGTTTCATCTGGGGCTTGTGGACGAGGTCCACCTAGAGGCAGACACGTACGATCGCATCTACTGCCTGGAAGTGATCGAGCACATCTACCAGTACCAGGGCCGCACGCTGCTGGAGCAACTCGGGCGCCTGCTACGCAGGGACGGTCTGCTGTTTCTGACCACGCCCAACTATGTCAGCCTGTGGCCGCTGATCGAGTGGTTGATGGACGTGCTGCGCCTCGCGCCTCGGATGAAGGACGACCAGCACGTCTGCAAGTTCTCGCGCAGCCGGCTGCGCCGCATGGCGCGCGACGCGGGGCTGGAGGAAGTGCGCATCGGGCGTTTCTCCGGCATGGCGCCGTTTGCAAGCGTGATATCGTGGCGCATGGCGGAACTGTTTGACGAGATCGAGACGCGGCTCGCCAATCCGCTGGGTAACGTGTTGTTCGGCGTGTGGCGTAAGGCAGCGTCCTAGCCACCGGCGCGTCCGGCCGGCTTTGAGGAGGATTGGGCAGTCGTGAGATCTCCGCGCCGTATCGCAATCAGCGGCGGCGACTGGATCGCAGTCGCTGTGCTGCTCGTAATGCCAGGCATCCTGTTCTGGCAGGGGATCGCCGCTCCACCCGACTTCGTTCGCCAGGACGCGGCGTCGTTCTTTCAGCCGTATTACACGTTCGCGTCAGATGAAGTGATGGCGGGGCGTTTGCCGC
>JAFGRR010000034.1 GCA_016935035.1 Phycisphaerae bacterium
AGCGGCGTGCTCGGCCACTTCCACATCACCAAGAACAAGGTTGACCCGGGCCCCGCCTTCGACTGGGACCGCGTCGTCAACAGTGCCCGAGCGCAGATGCGCAAGTAGCCTCTGTAGCGTCCGCCCCCTGTGGCGGGCGTAGTATCGCGAAGCACTCTCGACATACCGTGACCGCGTTCACCGTGCTCCACGGATCTACGAGCCGTGTCTTGGCGCCATCCGCGCGGCCGGGGTCATCGCAGCCAACGTAGGCCAGACGTGTTCGTACCGCCACCACGGGGGAGGCCGTCACAATTGGTGCATTGTGCGGTAGCCGGTACGATGCGCGCCTGGGAGTGACGATGACAGCTCTCAAAGGAGCCACACCATGAAATACGGCGCTCGCAACCAACTCACCGCTGAAGTCACTGACATCAAACGCGGCACGCTCATGGGCCAAGTCAAGCTGAAGGTGCCGGCCGATGCTGAGATGGCATCGGTCATGACGCTCGACTCGCTCGACGACCTCGGCATCAAGCCGGGCGACAAAGTGCGTGTCATCGTCAAGGCGATCAATGTGCTGGTGGTAACGGAGTAGCCGCCGCGTGCCGATCGGGGTCGGTCGGTGGCTAATCCGCGTTTAGTATTTCGCGCAGTACTGGTTCGTAGACTCTGGCCATGCGGTCGAATCCGAGGTCCGTCGGGTGCACGCCGTCAACCGTGCCGTTCTCGACGCCCGCGAGTTGCTCCTCGCCGCTGAGATAGTGCAGATTGCTTACACCGGCGGCAGTCAACTCGTCGTAGTGCCGGCGCAGCACCTGGTTGCCGGGGTTTCGTCCGGCATCGTGCGGGTTTTCAGCCAGCAGGATCGGCGTATCAGGGTGTACCTCGCGCAAACGGTGCACAAACGGCATGACACGCTCGCGGACCATCTGGAGTGTCATGTTCGGCAGGCATTCGAGCACGTATAGCTCCGGGTCGAGTTCGCACAACAACTCCGCCATCTCCGGCTCCATCTTGCCAGAACCTGAAAAGCCGAGGTTGATGATCTCGCGATTGAGGTGGCGGCCGAGAATCGCCGGATGACACATCCCGGCCCGCGCGGCACAGCCGCCCTGCGTGATCGACGTGCCGTAGAAGACAATCGGTCGCGTGTCGCGTTCCGGTGCCGACGAGATCTCCGCGCCAGGCTTCACGCCGATGCGCAGTTCGGTCACATCGTTGTATAGCGGCAGATACAGCAGATACTCGGTTGGCTGGTCGGGCAGGTTGTATGCCAGCGGCGCGGTCGTGGTCGCGGTCTTGGGTTTGCCGACGCCACGGAAGACCCACTGCCCGTCCTGGCGTTCATACAGATCCAGTCCGCTGTTGCCGGTCGCCGCCATATGCACCATCGCCCCGCCGCCGTCCCACGTCGCTGCGATGCGCGGCGAGTTCGTCACGAATCTCACGCAAATGCCGGCGGTGTTCTTGCTGAGCCGCCAGACCGCCGGCGGGACAACATCCTGGGCCGCGCGCGGCAGACGCTCATACGGCAACTGCGTCTCGGTCCAGCCGCGGCCCTCGACGCGTAGGTCACGGGCGTCGTGCCACTGCCAGTCGCCCATCGCGGATGTCTCGGTCTGCTCAACGACGGGTGCCACCTCGACAAGCATGCTGTCCAGTAGAGTGTCGGCAATATCGCGGGCCGCGCGGCCAGCACGATTGCTCAGCACGACCAGCGTCAGCTTCTGCTGCGGCACGCGCCGCACGGCACTGTTGAACCCGCACGTGCCGCCATCGTGATGGATGACCGTCCAGCCCTTGCATCGATCGATGCGCCAGCCGAAGCCGTAGCCGGTCGGCTTACCGTCACTGGTGACACCCGACTTGAAGGCCTCTGCAAACGTCTCGGGCGTGACGAGCCGGCCGGCATCAAGTGCCGCCGCCCAGCGTGCGTAATCCGCCAGCGACGTGTACACGCCGCCATCGCCCAACACGGCACTCGTCAGGCTTTGATCGGCATCTTCCCAGCCACCAGCGTCAGTCTGACGGCAGCCAAACGCGCGGTTCACCATTTCCGAGACGCCCTTCTCATACGCAACCGTCTCGGACATGCCGAGCGGCTGGAAAATGTTCTCGCGCAGAAAGGTCGCGAAGTCGGTGCCCGAGGCCTGCTCCACGATCAACGCCAGCACTGCGTAGCCGGTGTTGCTGTAGCGGTATTGAGTGCCGGGCGTGAAATACGTGCCCCGCTGACGCATGAGCAGCGCGAGCACGTCACGGTCCTTGAGTTGCTCGGTCCGCCCGTCTGGGATGATGTCCTCGTAATCGATCAGGCCGGATGTGTGGCCAAGCAGATCACGAACCGTGATCTCTTTGCCGATCGCCGGAAAGTCCGGGAAGAAACGCGTGATCGGATCGTCGTAGCTGAGCTGGCCGCGTTCCTGGAGCATCATGATGCACAGCGCCGTGAAGGCCTTGGTCATCGAGGCGATGCGGTAGTTGGTGTGCTCGTCGGCCGCTATGTGTTGCTCGATGTTGGCCAGGCCGGAGCTTTGGGCGAGGACTGTTTCGCCGTCGCGATAGATGGCGACACTGATGCCCGGCGTGTCGGGCTTGTCGAACTCGGCGCACAGTTCGCGAACCCGCTGGGCCAGCCCCGGATCGAGCCGCCGAAGCATGCGGCCGGCATGCGCGTCAGTCGCCTTGCCGTCGGCGTACGCAACTTGGCCGTTCACAATCACCCAATCAAAACCCGTGGCAAGTTCGTGCGGCGACTCGAACGTGGCGTTGTCGCGCACTTGTGCCGGGTCGAAAACGAGCACGTCCGCCGCCCAGCCCTCGGCCAGCCGGCCGCGTTTGAGCTCGTCGAGCCCGACGGTCTCGGCGGTCAAACCGGTCATCTTCCGCACCGCCTCTTCAAGCGACAGCAGCTTGTCCTCGACGACGAACTTGCGAATGATGCGTGCGAAGGTGCCGTGTCCGCGTGGGTGGCTCGATGTGGCGCTGCCGTCCGAGCAGAACATCACGTGAGGATCGGCCATCAGCCGGGCCTGCAATCCCTCGTCCATCACGAAATAGGCGGCACTGGCACCGTCGCGGCCTATGTCGTCGATGAGCACGTCCTCGAACGGCTTGCCGGCTTCATCCGCAACCTGCGCCAGCGTCTTGCCGGCCCATTTACCGGTGCCGAAGAGCGTCGCCTCCGGGCCGTTGCGCAGCGTCACACGCTCGCGCAGGTACGCGGCCAGGTCGGCACGACGCGTACGGACAATTTCGTCGTAATCGTGAGGCGGTTTGGCCCAGTCGGGAAAGACGATGCCGATACCGGTGTAGCTGGCGGTGTACGGATAGATGTCGGCGGTGACGGGCACGCCGCTGTCGCGTGCATCCCGCATCTGATTGAGCACGCGTTCGGCGCGCTCGGCGCCGTGGCCGTAGGTGACCTTGATATGCGAGACCTGCACGGCGCAGTTGCCGCCACGGCCCTGCGCGATCAACTCGGCCAGCGCTTCCTCGTGCCGATCGTCGTCCTCGCTGCGCATGTGGCTCATGATGAGCCCGCCAGCTTGGCCGACCGGTTTGGCGATGGCGATCAACTCATCCAGATCGGCAAAGGAACCTGGCTGATACTCGAGCCCGCTCGTCAGGCCAAAGCAGCCGAGCGCCATCGCCTGGGCCACCAACTTCTGCATCAACTCGAGCTGTTCGGGTGTGGCCTTCGGCTTGAGCCCCACGCCGGCCAGGTTGCGCACCGTGCCGTGCCCGACGAATGTCGCGACGTTGGCTCCCGGATGCAGGTTACCCACCTGCTGCATCCAGCCGGCGAGATCCTCGGGGCTTTCGCCGTCCTGGCCGATGCAGATGGTGGTAACACCCATGGCAAGGAAGCTGTCGAGACCCGGCCGCGTGATCGGATCACCGTGGCAATGCGCGTCGATGAAGCCGGGCGTGACGACCTTGCCGGTGGCGTTAATCGTCTGGCCGATCTGCACGTCTACCGGCGCCTGGTCGCCGATGAATGCCACGCGTCCATCTGCAATCAGCACATCAACCGTGCGTCCCGGGGTGCCGGTGCCGTCGATGACGGTGCCGCCACGAATGAGCAAGTCGTACTCGCGCGGCGCATCTCTATCAGCCGCCGCCGTCGGGACAACGGTGAATGCCAGCAACCCGAAAACCACATATATCACGTGTCTCATCAGCCAAGTCCTCGCGTATTGATCCGAGCCGCGACCGTTAGGGGACAGTTGCGTCAGCAACCGAAGGCCTTCTGTAACAACCGCTTCCTCACGGGCGCGGCTCGGTCAGAGTCACATCAGCCTCTAGTCCTTCCACTCGCGCGCGACCTTCTCGGCCTCGCGCATGGCGCGCAGCAGGTTACCGCCCATGATCTTGTGAATGTCCTCTTCGGAGTAGCCGCGATTCAGCAGCTCCTGCGTGATGAACGGATAGCCCGAGACGTCCTCAAGTTGCAGCGGCATGACGCCGGCGCCTTCATAGTCCGAGCCGAGGCCGACGTGGTCGATGCCTGCGACGCGGACGATGTGGTCGATGTGATCCACCAGCGTATGCACGGTGCCGGGCGGGATCTGGTGGCCGCTACGATATTTCGTCCACGCCTTTCTGAACTCCTCCGCGTCGTGGTATTTCGCATGCAGCTCGCGCTCGACGTCGAAGTAATCGGCCATCTGCCGCGCCCCTTCGGGCTCGATATAGCCCGAGAAGAACACCACCATCACGACCCCGCCGTTACGTTTCATCATGCGCAGCACGTCATCCGGTACGTTGCGCGTATGCGCCGCAACGGCGTATGCACCCGAATGCGACGAGATTACCGGCGCCTTGCTGACACGCAGCGCGTCTCGCATCGTGTCGGCGGATACATGCGCCAGGTCAACCAGCATCCCCAGCCGGTTCATCTCCAGCACCACCCGCTCGCCAAACGGCGACAAGCCGCCACTCCGGGGCCGGTCGGTGGCGGAGTCGGCCCAGTCGACCGTCGCCGAGTGCGTCAGCCCCATGTAGCGAGCCCCAAGCCGGTAGTACTCGGACAGCAATGGCAGCGAGTTTTCCATCATCCCGCCGCCCTCGATCCCGATCAGGGCCGCAATCTTGCCTTCCTTGTGAATCCGTTCGATGTCGTCCGCGCTGAGTGCCAGCTCAAAGGTGTCGGCGTAATGCTCGATCATGCGGTGGATCAGGTCGAATTGCTCGAGCGCCATCTTGTGCGACGAGCCGTCCTGCGGCGTCTCCGGCGGAATGAACACCACCCAGAACTGCGCGTCCAGCCCGCCCTGCTTCATGCGCGGAATGTCAACTTGCAGCGATTCCTGGTGCACAGCGATATCCAGCGTCTCAAACGCCGAGTCGCTGTGCGATCGAAGTGCCCAAGGCAGATCGTTGTGGCCGTCGATCAACAGACCGGCGTCATGGATGCGTTGCCCCTCGGCGGTCATCGCAATCGGCACCGGTGTTCTGTCGCCGGGCGTCGAGGTCGGCCGCTTGCCGGTGCAACCCGTCACCCAGCCGGCCGCAATCGAAACAACCAGAACGTGCGTGAGGGAAAGTCGTGTCGCGCGCATGCGTCGTCCTCTGAAGGGAGTGTCAGATTACGATCGGATGATAACGCGGAGGGCAGTGATCGCGAAGTGTCGGCCTGTCAGCCCTTCACAGCCCCCGAGGTCAAGCCCCGCGATGAACTCACGCTGCAAGAGCAGGAACAGCGCCAACACCGGCGCGATCGACACCAGCGTCGCCGCCATCAGCAGCCCGTAGTCCTGGGCATAGACGCTCTTAAGCTGCGCGATCGCGACCGACAGCGGATACTTGTCGCCGCTCTGAAGCGCGATCTGCGGCCACAGGAAGTTGTTCCACGTGCCCAGTAAAGTGATGAGCATGAACGCACCGACCATCAGTCGTAGCAGCAGCGCGATCGTAATGAACGTGCGAAATTCGCCGGCACCATCGAGCCGGGCGGCTTCGAGCAGTGCGTCCGGAATGGTGCTGGCCGCCGACTGCCTGAACAGGAACACGCCGAACGCCGGTGCCGCCAGCGGCCGCAGCACGCCGGCGTACGTATCCAACAGATGCAGCCGGAAGAGCGACTGATAGGTCGGCGCCAACAGCAGCGTTCCCGGCACTACCAGCATGCCGAGCACGAGACCGGTGAGCACGCCGCCACCCGCGAACCGGAACTTCGCCAGCGCATGGCCGCCCATCGCGCAAAAGAGCGTCGCCAACACACTCAGCGTCGATGACCACGATGATCCACGCGCCAAGCCCGAGACTATCGCGGCCGATCCAACCTGGACGCACGCGCGCGGGCCGGCCTACCGCATGGGCGACACAACCTCGGGCAAGCAGCCGCCGTTGGATAGGATGACCTGCTGATACCATGTGAACGCGTCTTTCGGAATCCG
>JAFGRR010000322.1 GCA_016935035.1 Phycisphaerae bacterium
CCACGCGCCGGTGGGCGTCAGATCCGCGCGCAACAGATGACCGTCGCTCGTGCCGGCGTACAGCCGATCGCCGAGCACAGCCAGGCTTTCGATCGTGCTGGGCGCCGGACTCAGCACGTCCGTCGTGTCATCAACCGGGTCGTGAATGTGCACGCAGGCATCGGCCGCGAAGGCCACGCGGCCGTCGCCGACCGCGGTCACCGCTCGAACCGTACGCGGCACGCCTTGCGCTGGCTGCAGCAGCGGTGTCGCCGCCGCCGGATCGCGCACGTCCCACATCCAGCAGCCAAGTTCGGAGTGCGTGCCGAACAGCGTGTCGCCGACCTGGGCGGCGGCGTTGAAGCCGGTGCGCGGCGGCTGATCGACAATAGCCGCGTATGGCTGTGGCTCTTCGCGCCCATCCGCGTCCAGGCTCCACAGTCCGGACGCCGCCCCGATCAAAAGCACGCTGCCAACCTCGTCCCACACCGCCGATCGCAACGCCCCCAACCGCTCGTCCAACGTCAGCCGATGCGCGATCTCCGCCGGATGCTCAGGGTCAAGCCACAGACACTCGCGACCGGCGACGGCCACGATGTGGCGTGCCACGCGCCGGTTTGGCGTGATCCGCCACAGGTTCTCCAGCAGACGCATCCGTTCCGGCGGCGAAAGCGTCGGCAGCAACTCGTGCCAGCGCAGATCGGCGTCCGCACGCGCCGCATCCTGGAGCCTCGTCAGCACGCCGGACAGATCATCGAGCCGGCGCATGGTGGCGGCGGCGGCGGCCTGCTCAACCTGCTCGCGAGCCGCGATACGCCGCACGCGCTGGGCGGCTTCGCGTTCCAGGCGTTCACGCTCGGCCAGAGTCGCGCTGGCAAACGTGAGCTTTGCGACGCGCTCCAGCACCAGCCCGCTCTCGAAAAGGAACCGCTTGAGTGCCTCGTTCAGCGCCGCGGCAAACGCCTCGCGCTGATCCTCGCGCGCCAACGCTTCCGCCGGGTGCGAGCGGGCAAAACTACGCAGTGCCCTTAGCGTTCCCGCCTCGGCCACGACGCGCGTCAGCCGTTCCAGATCGAGCGTCGGCTCATTCATTAACGATTGTCGCAACGCGGCCAGGTCGTTTTCCCGTGGTTGCCAGCGAACCAGCAGTTCACCGTGCGCACTAACGACGTGCTTATCAGCGGCGGCGGTTTCAGCCAGTTCGAGCGGGACGGTGATGGCGCGGTTGCGAACGAGCAGCAGCATGTCGGCCGATTCCGGCTGCGGGTCCTCGCCGGCCGGCACAAACCTCCGCCCGCGATCCGACCGCTGAACAAAGCCCATCCAGCCATCGGGTATCAGGCAACTCGATAGCATCGCGCGCGGCCACTCGTCCCCCTTCAGGCACAATGCGACCAGTGACGCGTCGCTCAGGCGTTTCATGATCTCACGACTCATATCGACACTCCCCTGACACTACCTGCGCGGTGGTCGCAGGGCACGGCGCCGGCCGTGGCGGTACGCACGTCGCCTGGAAGCCGCCAGCGCGACGAATGCAACCAGCCCTACGACGCCGACGGCCGCTCCATGCGCGCGACTCGAGATCATCGCCACGACGCACAACCCAACCAGCAATGCCCCCAGTTGCGCAAACCAGTTCAGTCCGGATGAGGTCGGGGTCGGCATCGTGGTGGCCGTCTTGTACGACGTCGCCAACAGAGAGCGGCCACACCGCCCGCAGAACTTCGCGTCGGGTGGATTCAGGTTGCTGCACCCCACGTAGGGACACTCGACCCGTTCCGCTGCGCTGCCCATCGCCAATTCGCCTTTCTCCATCCGCACAACCCCCAATCACGCGTCGTGCTCAGCCTTGATTCGCGGCCCAGGACTCGTACTTGGCACAATCCTGCCGGCTGACCGACGGCGGCAGATCCTCGATCACCGCCAGCACGTCGACCATACTTATGTTACGCGGTTCGGACCCGTTAACCGATTCCAAAAAAGGACGAGTTGCTGAACGCTCGGCGATGGCCTTTATGTCCGCCCCGCTGTAACCAACCGTCTTCTCGACCAGTACCGCCATGTTCACATCGTCGGCCAGCGGGCGCTTGCCCAGGTAGATTTCGAACAGCCGAAACCGCGCCTCGGGGTCGGGAAGCGGTACATAAACTTTCGAGTCCAGCCGGCCGGGCCGCATCATGGCCGAATCCAGCATCCAGGGCTCGTTGGTCGCGCCGAGGAACATCAGGGCGCGGCCGGCCTTGCGGTCGAATCCTTCCAGCTCTTGCAGGATTTGCGGCACAACACGCTGCATGACCGTGGACTGCTGCCCACGCCGTTTAGGTACCAGCGCCTCGACCTCGTCCATGAAGATGACGCTGCGCGGCTCGGCCTTGGCGGCCTCGAACAGCTTGCGCACGTTCTGCTCGGCCTCGCCGACCCACTTGCTCATGAGTTGGGCCGGCGTGATTACGAACATGGTCGCGTCCAACTCGCAGGCGACGGCCTTGGCGATCATGGTCTTGCCGGTCCCTGGCGGGCCGTAAAGCAGCATGCCGCCGCCAACCGAGATGCCGTAGCGATCAGCCAACTCCGGATGGTTGAAGGGGTAGATCATCTTGAGGTAGATCTCCTCCTTCACGTCGGTGAGGCCGGCGATGTCGTCAAAGTGGATGTTGGGCTTATCACGGACGATCCAGTCGTCAGGGTTGGCGCCGCTGTCCTCGCCGTCGCGA
>JAFGRR010000323.1 GCA_016935035.1 Phycisphaerae bacterium
GACGGCACAAGGACCATGGGCCACATCGGCGTCAACCACGGAACGCCGATGTCTGCCGAACCTCCGATGAAGCCACCCCGGCCGTTACTCTCTCACAATGTTCGTGATGAGGAAGTACCCCTCCACCTCATCGTCTTCAATTCACTCTGTTTCTGCTTGAGAATTTCCAACGCCCGTTCTCTGGATTTGCCCGTATGGTCAAGAACATGAATGTGGCAGTCCCCATGCCTGTCGGTGATCGATACCAGAATGCATCCGCCCTTTTCCTCGAAGGAGATCTGGCCATCGCGAATCTCCTGGACCGTCTCAATACGTGTCCGTTCCGCCGAGCCCAGGTGGGCTGACGGGGGGACGGGGGGGAGGTGGAATCCGGGGGCGAGGGGTGGGCGGTCAGTGGGGCGTGGGGGGCGGGTCGGCTGCGTCGTCTTTCGCCCAGGCGTCGGGGAGGAACTGGGCGAGCTGCTCGGTGTCGCCGGCCGGCACAAACGGCAGTTTGGCCAGCACACTGGTGAGATAACGCTGCGGATCGACCTTGTGGCGTTCGGCTGAAGCGATCAACGTCCACAGCCGGGCGTGGCTGGCGGCCGCGTCGTCGTTGCCGGCGAAAAGCCAGTTTTTGCGGCCGATGGCCACACGTTTCAACGCCCGCTCGGCCGCGTTGTTGTCGATGTTGAGCAAGCCCGCCGTCGTGTAGACGCAGAGCGCAGGCCATTGATTCCGCGCATAGGTGATCGCCTGAGCCATCGGGCTTCGCGGCAGGACGATCTCGCCTTCGGCGTCGAGCCAAGCTTTGATCTCGTCGAGCACCGGCACGCTTTTCTCTGCGCGCATCGTCTGCCGCGCATCGTCGTCGAGGGTCTTCGCCGCGCGCTCGACGGCATACAGTCGGCCGACCATCGAAAGCATCTCGGCACTGCGGCGGGCGTCGGAATCTTGCGCGTCGTAGAACTTCCGTCGCGCGTGCGCCCAGCAAGCAACTTCAACAACATCGCCGCCGCTGTAAATGCCGTCGTAACCGCCGTACGCATCCGCTTGCAGATAACCATGAAAATCTTTCAGCCACTCGGCCGGGCCGGCGCGAGTGCGGTTGGGCGTGTAGTCGTAGACCACGTACGGGTGAAGGCCGTCGCCTAGGTAGCACCAGATGCGGCCTTTGCGACACTGCTTCTCGCCCGGCGACTGGATCGGCACCGTCGTATCGTCCGTGTGAATCGCGCGCGACTGCCGAACGCGATCGATCATCACGTTCACCAGCGGAACCACCAACTCGCCGGCGGCCCGCATCCATGCACACATCGTGCTGCGTGCGACCTCGACTTTTTGGCGCGCGAAGATCCGCTCCAGCCGATACAGCGGCAGGTGGTCGCCCAGCTTGCTCGTGATCACGTGCGCCAGCAGGCTCGGGCCCGGCAGCCCACGGTCGATCGGCTGCGGCGGCTTGGCGGCGGTCGTGATGTTCGGGTTGTAGCCGTCGGCCTCGCAGCAGGGGCAGCCGTACTTGTGACGGATGTGTTTCAAAACCTTGAAGCTGGCCGGAAAATATTCGAGTTGCTCGCTCACCTCGGCGCCGATCCGCTCGCGCTCGTTGCCGCACGCCGGGCACGCCTTCTCCGCGTCGCTCAGGTCGTGCTCGATCTCGACCCGCTCCAGATGTTCGGGCAACTTTCGGCGGCCGTGTTTGTCGCGGTTTTTGACGCGGCGCGTGACGAGCTTCTCGCCCGCCTCGTCTTCGACGCTCGCTTCGTCCAACGGCAGATTCTCGACGATCTGGCCGAAAAGCAACAACTGCCGCGGATCGAACCGCTCGCGCCGCGGGCCGTAGTAACGGCGGAACAACGCCTCGACCACGGCCTTGTGCTCCGCTTCCAGCCGTTGGCGGAGCCACTCCATCTGCTCGGCCGCTTCTTGCTTGATGCGTGCGATGATTGCGTTGCGCTCGGCAATCGCTTGTTGCTTGACTTGCTCGATTGCTTCTTCACGCGCGACGATGCGCGATTGCCACACTTCTTCACGCTCGACAATGAAACGTTTGAGCAACGTCGGATCGTCGGGCAACTGGTCGATGTGCGTCATGCGTCTTGTTGTACTCGATGCGCGAAAGTCTGCAAGAGTAATGTCGCAACACATTGCAAAAAAGTTCAGGCCGATCGCTTCGCGACGATCTCAATGCCTGAGAGAAGTCGCAGAAGTTGCGACGCGGTGATCGTGACGCACGTGGCGTCGCTTGCCGGAAAGGGGAACGCGCCGCGTTCGAGCCGTCGGTAGTGGATGGTCAGCCCGCCGTGGTCCCACCACAAAATCTTGATGAGATGCCCGCCGCGATTGCGAAAGACGAAGAGGTTGCCCGAGAGCGGATCGTGGCCGAGTTGCGAACGCACGACTTCGGCGAGGCCGTCGAACGACTTCCGCATGTCGACCGGCGTCGTGGCCACCCAGACTTGCACGTCGCCGAGCTGGTGCGAGATCATGCTTCGGCCTCCCCGCCACGCGGCCCGGCTTCCAAAGCATGCACCAGCCGGGCGAGCCGCCGCATCGACATCGAAGAGGGCAGCCGCAGCCGTCGCCCGCCGGCCAGCTCGACAATGATCGAAGCCTCGGCTCTCGGCACGTCGGTCACAATCGCCGGCACGAACGCCGGCCGCATCTCCCGTGGCGTTGCCTCCCGCGGTGTTGCCTCGCCATCGCGTTTGGCGATCACTCGCCGCCAGGCATAGAAATTCGACTCAGCCAGCATCTCGCGTCGGCAGAACGCCCGCACCGACAGCCCGCTGACCGCCTGCCGCGTGAGCACCCCCCGCCAAACCCGTTCCTTCGCCACATCCCGCTCGTTTCTCGCCATCGACCACCTCCCAAACTTGAGTTGGCCGCAGCTTGACAAATCCCCCCGCCAAAAAGAAGATGCACTCGACGGAACGGACACAGTTGGGCCGCGAGAAGCTCACGACCATCGAGGACGGCCAGACCGACACCGATCTGGAGAAGCACTACACCGTCCACGAAGACGGACGCACGCTGCGATTCCCCCACTGGGACAGCAGCACGAACAAGCCGCTGCTGCCCATCGACGTGGTCGAAACCGACGACGGCGGCCAGGTGACCGAAACCTACACGGTCGATCCCGCCCGGACCGCCCAGAGC
>JAFGRR010000324.1 GCA_016935035.1 Phycisphaerae bacterium
GCGCAACAAGGGCAAGCGGATTCTGCTGAGCGACGCGGGCTATCAGATATTCGCGGACGGCTCGTACATTCAGCACTCGTTCAACTACCACCGCCTGATGCTCTATGACTGCGTCTGGTTCGCGCGGTTGGCCGAACTGCACGGGGAAACGGTGGGGCGCGAGTTCACGGGGAGCGTCCGGCGCGCGGCCGGATTCCTGCGTGAGTTTCTGGATCCCATCTCCGGGCAGGTTCCAAACTACGGCAGTAATGATGGTGCGCTGATTCTGCCGCTGACATCTTGCGACTA
Organism: Phycisphaerae bacterium; assembly: GCA_016935035.1. Classification (GTDB taxonomy): domain Bacteria; phylum Planctomycetota; class Phycisphaerae; order UBA1845; family Fen-1342; genus JAFGRR01. The sequence goes on from JAFGRR010000324.1 coordinate 289, forward strand.
CATGGATTTTCGTCCGGCTGCGCAAGCGGCAGCCTGGCAGTTTGAAAAGCGATTGGTGCTGCCCGCCGGCGAGCATGATGAACTGCTGTTCTGGTTGTTCGGGACCGATGTCCCGACTGGCAAGCATGAGAAGCATGAGCCGCACGGCAGGTCTTATGAGGTCGGTGGCTACTTCACACTGCGATCGCATGACACGTGGGGCATGGTGCGCTGCCACAGCTACGTGGAACGCCCGTCCCAGGCGGACATGCTGCACCTTGATCTGTGGCGCGATGGCGAGAATGTGCTGCGCGACGCCGGCTCGTACAAGTACTACTGTGCGGCACCATGGCAAGACTACTTCAAGTCCACGGCGGCGCACAACACGATTGAGGTCGACGGCCAGAACCAGATGGTGAAGGGGCCGCGCTTCATGTGGTACGAGTGGTGCAAGGCACGCTTCATCGGGCGCGGGACCCTGCCGGATGACGACGGTGAATGGTGGGAGGGCGAGCACTATGGCTATCGTGATCGCCTCGGCGTGTTGCATCGCCGCCGAATCGAACGCCGCGGTACCGACGAGTGGACGGTCATCGATAAGCTGCTGGGTGATCGGGATGTGTCGGCGATGCTGCGCTGGCGCATGGTCGATCGGGATTACGAGTTTGATGAGGCAACGCGGACAGTCACGATGCGGCTGAGGTCCGGTAGCGTGCAACTGAGTGTCACGGCCCGGGAGGATGTGATCGCCGGGGCCTGCGTGCGGCGGGGCGTGGCGAACGCGAATGTGGTGGAGGGCTGGGAGTCGCTATACTACGGCGAAAAGCGGCCGATCCCCGTGCTTTGTGTCGATCTGCGCGGCCAGTTGCCGCTGACGATCGAGACGCACATATGTTTCCCTAATGCATGAGCCGACCAGCGGCGCCCGGAGCCAGGAAATGCACGTAGCCTATATTCACCAACACTTCTCCACTCGCAAGGGCAGTACCGGCACGCGCTCGTACGAGCTCAGCCAGCGGTTGATCAAGGCGGGACACAAGGTCACACTTATCTGTGGCACATATGCGGGCAGCGACGCAACCGTCGATGGGGATGCGCGCGTCGTCGAGTCAGACATCGACGGTATCCGCGTCCTGCGGGTGGCTGAGCCGTATTCGAACCAGATGGGCTTTGCGCGGCGAGTCCTGGCGTTCTGGCGCTTCGCCCAAACGGCGCAGCGTCTGGTTGTCGAAAGCAAAGCCGACCTGGTCTTCGCAACGTCCACGCCGTTGACCGTTGGTATACCCGGTATGAAGGGCGCCAAACGCCTTGGCGTACCGTTCGTGTTCGAGGTTCGCGACCTGTGGCCCGAACTGCCGATCACGATGGGCATCGTGAAGAATCCGGTCCTCAAGTGGTACCTGCGCCGGCTCGAAAGAAAGATCTACAACGCCGCCGCCTGGATCAACGCTCTCTCGCCCGGCATGAAGGAAGGCATCTGCCGCGCTGGCTACAGTGCTGATCGCGTATCAGTTATCCCAAACGCCTCCGACCTCGACGTCTTCCACCCGAGCACCGAGCCGTTGACCGATGAACGGTTCGGCTCTGCGGACGAATTTCGCCTGGTGTTCACCGGTGCTCACGGCCTGGCGAACGGGCTCGACGCAGTTCTGGATGCGGTGGCCGAGATTAAGCGGCGCGGCGAGCGCGGCGTGCGGTTTGTGTTCATTGGCGACGGGAAGTTGAAGCCGCACCTGATGGAGCGCGCCCGGCAGGAAGGGCTTGATCCGTGGGTGAGTTGGGCATCACCCGTGTCGAAGAACGAGCTGGCCGAGATTCTGCCGCGTTTTGACGTCGGAATGATGATCCTCAAGGATGTGCCGGCGTTCTATTACGGCACCTCGCCGAACAAATTCTTCGACTACATCGCCAGCGGCCTGCCGGTGTTGAACAACTACCCGGGCTGGCTGGCTGACATGATCGCCGAACACAAGTGCGGGACGGCAGTGCCGCCGGGTGATCCGGTTGCCTTCGCCGACGCAGTGCTGCACATGCGCGACAACCGGGATCAGTTGCCCGAGATGGGGCGTAACGCCCGAGCACTGGCAGAGGCACGCTTCTCGCGTGAGGAACTAGGCCGGCAGTTCGTTGATGTTATTGAACGCGTCTACGCTGAGCACGGCAAGAACCGCTGATTCAGAGGTGCTGTCCCTGCCGGCGTCTGCACAGCTCAGGGGGTATCTTCAGCCTGGCGTCGCCGGCGTTTGCAGCGCCCGGAACCGATGCCGGTGGCGAACGGTGCTGTAGGGTCGTTGCCGGGTGAACCGGATTATCGGTAGCATCACCGATTGGGCGATACAGCGACAATCCGCCGACCACATTCGGGAGGTTCAGAATGTGGCAGATGATCAGTTTTGCGTTGCTGGGCGCGTGCTGCGCTCTGGCGGTGGGCGATCAACAGGACGTTGGCCGGGACCGCATCCATCCAGAGATGCGAGAGGCCTTCCAGTCGCTCCGTGAAGCGGACGACAAGCTGCGTAAGGCCTCGCAGAAGGTCATGCGGGACATGGGGCTCGACCCGGCTGGGACTGGGCTGGACGTCGACAAGTTGGAGAGCC
>JAFGRR010000035.1 GCA_016935035.1 Phycisphaerae bacterium
AATCGTCGTGGACCCGGCGGGTGCCAATCCGCAGGATGACAGCTCATCCGCCGCCATCCTCGCCGAGGCACTCCACGACGGCGGCATCGAGTGCGACGTAATCCAGCTCGATGATCTGCCCGAGGACCCCGCCGCCCTGGCCGACTGCTCCGTGCTCATCCTCTCCAACGTCTGCGCCCTGTCACTCGGACAAAACCGGCAGGAGTCGCTGGCATCCTACGTGCGCGACATGGGTGGCGGGCTGATCGTCATCGGCGGCGATCAGGCCTTCAGCGTCGGCGGCTACGCCCGCACGCCGCTCGAAGAGGTACTGCCCGTCGAGACCAGCCGCGACAAGCTCCAGTTCCTCAACCTCGGCATGGTCATCGTCCTCGACCGCTCCGGCTCAATGGTCGGCGAGAAGATCGACATGGCCCGCGAGGCCGCCATCGGCGCCGTGCAAATGCTCGGATGCCTGGATTGCGTCGGCGTAGTGGCCTTCGACAGCGGAGCCGAGTGGGTCGTGCCGCTGCGGCCCGCCGCCGACCGCACCGCCATCATCAAGCAGGTCGCCACCATCGGTGCCGGCGGCGGCACGGACATGTACCCGGCCCTGGAGCAGGCTTGGGCAGCGCTGTCCCGCGTCACCACGAACTTCAAGCACATCATCCTGCTGACCGACGGTCAGTCCATGCCGGGCAACTTCGAGGCACTGGCCAACGGTTGCGGTGACAGCGGCATCACGATCTCGACCATCGCCGTCGGTCCCGATGCCGACCGCGCATTGCTCGCGCGCATCGCCCAACTCAGCGACGGGCGCATGTACACCGCTCAGAGCGCCCAGACGCTGCCGCAGATTTTCGTGCGCGAGACCGTTCTCGCCAGCCGTTCCGGCCTGTTCGAGCAGCCCTTCCTGCCGCAGCTTCGGCCAACGATCGACGAGAGCATTCTCGCCGGCGTCTCGGCGTCCGAGATTCCCCAGTTGCAGGGACACGTCATCACCTCGGCCAAGCCAATGACGTATGTGCCGCTCGTGCGAGCCACTGAGGATGACGCCTTCCCAATCCTGGCATACTGGCAGGTCGGCCTCGGCCGTAGCGTGGCCTTCACCAGCGGCATGTGGCCGAGGTGGGGCCCGCAATGGGCCGGCTGGGCCAAGTTCAGCAAGATCTGGACGCAGGCCGCACGCTATGCCGCGCGTTCACAAGCCCCCGGCAACCTGGAGATCGAAACAACCATCGTCCGCGGCGAAGGCCACGTCAGTATCTCGGCCGAGCATCTGCCGACGCGCACGCAAAGCTCGCTCAACTTGCTGGGCCAGGTCATCGGCCCGGACCACTCCGTCACGCCGCTACAGATGCAACGCGTCGGCGTCGGCCGCTTCGAGGCTACCTTCCCCGTCAACACGCCCGGAACCTATCTGCTCAGCATGCCGTACAGCCTGGGCACCGGCGGCGACGCTCAAACCGGCGTGCTGCAAACCGGCGCAGTGCTCAGCTATTCGCCCGAATATCGCGCAATACGCGACAACGAGTCAACATTGGTTGAACTCGCCCGCCGCACCGGCGGACGCCTGCTGCACCTCGACCACCCCGAAGCCGTCTTCGAGCCGTGGAGCGTCCGGCCGGTCTACGTCCGGCGGCCGTTCTGGGAAGACCTGGTCCGGCTGGCGATTGTGCTGTTCTTGCTGGACGTGGCTGTCCGACGCATCGCTGTCACGCCCGCGGGCGCAGTGAAGGCAGTTCGCAACTACATCCGCGAACTCGCCGGCTCATCACGAATGGCCGACAGTGCCGGTACGCTGGGTGCCCTGCGTGGCGTCAAGGCTCGCGCCGAGGCCACTGGTCAGCGTGTTCCTGAGGCACCAGTAAGCAACCGCCCGCACCGCACATTCAAGGATGCCGCCGCCCCCGACGCCCTGGAACGCGCGCTGAACGGCACCGACTTCGACAAACCGGTCGTGGCTCCCCCCACGCAACGTCCGCCACCACCCACCCAGGCCGATGACAACCGCATGACGCGGCTGCTCAAAGCCAAACGCCGTGCCCGCGGCGATGATGACAATGCCGCCGGCAAATGAGACGGCGGATGCCGGCTATGCATAAAACACCTGCGCTGAATTTCGGCCGCCGCCACTGCGCGGCGCCGCTCTCTGTTATAATGCTCCTTCACTGTTGATACGGGTTGGATCGCGCGACGAGAGCTGTTTCACTTCGCGGCCTGGTGCTCAGAGATGATGCATTTGTGCGGGGCGATGTCGCACGACTCCTGGTTTTCGGTCTGTCACCAGTTCGCGCAGGAGGATTGACAGTGATCGTGGCGCAATGCCCAAACAGCGAGTGCCGGCGTACGCTGGAACTCGAGGACGCCAGCGCTGGGACGCGCGGCACGTGCCCACATTGCGGCCGAGCCTTCATGGTCCCGAATGTGATTCAGGGCAAGGATGCTCCACCCGCACCAGCCGCCAAACCTCCGCCGCTACCCGGCAGCCGGGCAACTCAGGCACCGCCGCAACCAACCAGATCCGCCGCTCCGCCACCAGCGCCGAGCAAACCGAGTGGCAAGCCGCCCACTCCTGAAACGCTGGCTGTTCCGGCACCTTCCAGCGGCGTAGGCGCCAAGATCGCCGTTCTGCTCGGCGATGCGCTGGTGCGCGTGCTCGATCCCACAAAGCTCTTGTTCTTCGTGCTGGCCGGCGTTGTTGCGAGCGTCGTGGTCTCCATCTGGCTCGGCATCGCTCTGCTCGTGGCTGTCCAGGGACAGAACGCGGCCGCCGCGATGGGCTTTGTTGTTATCGCCGTCA
>JAFGRR010000325.1 GCA_016935035.1 Phycisphaerae bacterium
CCTCGGGCTCTGACGGGGGCGGCTAGCCGGCCAGCCAGGCGGCGAGCAGGTCCACGCCGGCCTTGGCGTCCTTGCGATTCAAAGACTCGGTCGCCGTGTGCACGTAGCGCGTCGGGATCGATAACGTGATGGCCTTGGTGCCGGCCCGGGCGCGCTGAACGGCGCCGGCGTCGGTTCCGCCGCGCGGCAGAATTTCGCGCTGGTGCGCGATACGCTTCTTCTTGGCGAGGGCGACGAACTCCTCGAACAACCCGCGATGGCTGATGCTGGCCGAGTCCATGACCTTGATCGCGACGCCCTTGCCGATCTCGGTGACGGCCTCATCCTTGCCTACCCCCGGCGTGTCACATGCCAGCGTTGTGTCGATTGCGATTCCGACGTCGGGTTCGACGGAGTAAGCGGCCGTCGTTGCGCCGCGCAGTCCGACCTCTTCCTGCACCGACGCCACGAAGTAGATATCATACGGCGAGCCGACGGCGCCGCGGCCGCGGGCCTTGGCCTCGCCCGTGATTAGATCATGGCCGTACACCTGGCGCAACGCGTTGATGCCCACCCACACCGCGACGCGGTTGTCCATGCACTTGCCGCTGATACAGTCGCCGATCATCCGCGTCTGCTGGACGAGGGTTACCGGATCGCCGACCTCGACGAGCTTCTCGACCTGCTTTTTCGGCATGAACAGGTCAACGTAGAAGTCCTTGATCTCCGGGATCTTGTTGCGTTCCTCGGGCGTGGACAGGTGGATGGGTTTGCCGGCCGGGTTGAGCACGCCGACGACGTCCTCCTTGCCTTGCACGAGCACGTTGCGCGCGAACAGGTTGCGCGTGTCGAAGCCGCCGGCATTTTGCAGCCGCAGGAACCCGTTCTCGTCGATGAAGCGGACGTAGAAGCCGATCTCGTCCATGTGGCAGGCCAGCATGACCTTCTTGGGCTGACCGCCCCGGCTCTTTCTCGTGGCACGCTTGAGGCAGATGAGATTGCCCATCGCGTCCACCCTGGTCTCGTCCCAGAGACCCTTCGTTTCGGCGAGAATCAGCTCGCGGATACGCTCCTCGCGACCCGGAATCCCCGGCGTCTCGGTGAGCTGTCGTAGAAACTCGAATTCGCGGAAATCGTTATTTTTCGCCATTCTTCCATCCCATGGTCGCGAAGGTTGATTGATGCGCCACGAATATGCATGGGACAGTTTAGATCGGGACCGTGGTCAGGGCCAGCCGCCCGCCGCATCCACCGGTCGCCGCCCGCGTATAACTCAGCACGGGGTGGTGTTGACGCATACCGACACGCCGGCGCGTGACACACGCGGCGCAGGCGGTACGATTGTGTCTCTGTCGCGCGGCGGCGGAAGCGATCCGAATCACTCTGGCTGGTGAGCGAGCCAAAATGACGCGCAGCAGCACTCAAGCACTTATCGTGTGGGCCACTCTTGCCTGGTGCATTGCCGGAGCTAGCCCAGTCATTGCCCAGATCAGCGAGCCCAACGAGGCGCCGGCCGCCGCCATCACGGTACCCGACCTCAGGGTGTCCGAGGGCCATCCGTTGCCGGCCGCGCAGCCGTCCACTGAGTCCGACCTTGACGCTGATCCCGCCGATTCGCTTGATCTCGAAAAGACCGGGCTAGTGCCGGAGATGAGCGCCGGTGTGCGGACTTGGCTGGCCATCGTCATCATCCTTGTGCTGCTGCTGCGCCTCGATCCGGTCCTGACGCTGCACAACCTGGATGCCCTGGTCCTGGCGATAACCTGTGCTCTGCTGCTCTCGCGCCACGGCGAACTTGACGCCGCCCCGCCCTGGGTCTACGTCGCGCTTTCCCTGGCGGCTGCATACTGGCTGTTTCGTGGGCTGCTGATGTTCGCCCGGCGTGAGATTCCGAAACGCCAACTCAACCTGACACGTTCGGCCACGTTGGTGCTGGTGGCCGCGGGCTTGCTGATCGCCTTTGACGGCTTGCTGCGTGCTCCGCTCAGCGAGTCATCGCGCGACAGCATCGTTGGCGCCGTGCAGGTTACCCGAACCGGCAAACTGCCCTATGGCATAGTGACGGGCCACGATGCCCGCTCGCCGCTTTCCTATATCGTGCACGCCGGCGGCGTGTGGCTGGACGACGCGGGCAGACCCGAGGGTGATCGACTGCGCGATACCGAGCCGACCGGCGAGACGCCTTGGCTGTTCGAACAAAACGAATTCGTCGTACGCCGAGTGGCCCTGCTCGTTAATGGCGTCCTGTCGCTGGCACTGCTGGGCGCGCTCTGCATCATCGGTCTGCGACTGCACTCACCCGCGATGAGCGGCGCGCTAGTCGTGCTCGCTTGCGTGTTTCCAGGAGCCACCGAGTGCTTTGGCGAGCCGGAGATCATGTTACCGGCGGTGATGCTGGCATGGAGCGTTGCCTTCGCCCTGCTGGGCGGACTCGGCGGATTGCTGTCGATGCTGACGCTCGTGCTGGCCGGGATGGCTTGGCCTTGGGCGTGGTGCGCCGTGCCGGTGCTCGGCGCCTACCTGCTGCGACGCGGGTTGCAGGTGTTGGGCATGATCATCGGACTGCTGGGTGGCGCGGTTGCCTGTGTCGCCGGCATTATCTGGCTTGTCGCGCCCGATCTACCACGCGTCGATGGCGCCATGCGACACGCCGGCTTGGCACCGGCGTTCGTGGCGCAACTCGCCAGCGACGGTGGCTTGGTCATCGAGAAGAGCGACGGAGAAGAACTGATGCCGTCGGCGTCACCAGCCATCAAACAACGTTTCTGGCGCGCCCTGCTCGAGTTCGACAACGTTACGCTCGACGGGCTCGCCGGCGAATCAATGCTGCCAAACGGCGACGACGCGGCCGGCATCCTATATCGCGAGGTCGTTCCCGAGGCAGATGCCCAGGAACGCATGGTGGCGGGATATCGCAACGCGCTCGCCGAGATGGACGACCAGACGCGCTTCTGGGCCGCCACGCGCACCATGCTCGAAGCAACCTGGTTGCCGACTCGCCTGCTGCGCGAACGCGTCATGGGCGCATGGGAATTCTGGTCTGGACGCGGTGGCGATGACCTCTGGCGCAACATGCGCCGCGGTGTGAAGGTCGGCTTGGCCGTGCTGATCGTGATCGTATCGCTTGCGTTGCTGGGCGGCGGCAAGCGACAGCCACATCACCTCGTCGGGGCCCTGCTGATGATCGCCAGCGCCACGCTGCTGGTCAGTTGGTACGGCGCCGTCACCAACTGGGTCTGGCTCTTGCCACTCATTCTGGCCACGCTGATCGTCCATACCGAGGATGGCCAAGAGGTCAGGCAGGCGGCGGTTGAGCGTCCATACCACCCCGCGACGCCGCGCGTCACCAGCGACCCGGCGCCGCCAGCCCTAGATCTTGGGCCCGCGCCACGCATTACCGTGGATAAGGAATAGACGCGGCTCGCCGGCACGCGATGCGACCTTACTTCACCCGCTCCAACTCATCCGCGCTCGGCGGTGTCAATGGACTCGTCCACGCCGCCAGCAACGCCGCGCTCTCGAGTCGCGACAGCGTGATGCCTCGCACCACGCCGGATGCATCCAGCGTCGCACGCCAGCCCGGCCCCGTCTCGACCACGCACAGCACAGTATCATCCGGCGTGAGCACCTCCCACTGCCAGCGCAGCAAGCTAAGCCCGATGCGGCGGTGAGCCAGACCTCCCGGCAGCACGTACCAGACGCGGGCAAGCTGCACGACGGCCAACCAGTACATCACCATTACCACACCAAAGCAGGAGAGCCCGATCGCCGTCCCCGCACGGTGCTGCGCGATCTCGCTCCACACCAGCCAGAGCCCAACCATCCATGCTGCCAGCCACGTCAGCGAAACCGCGGGCACCAGCAGGGGGGTAACAGTGCGTCGAAGCTGCTGATGGACCGGCGGCTCGCTCCGGACTACATCCTCGGCGGCCTCCGGGGCCAGCAGCGAACCCAATGCCGCCAGCGTGTCGTCCAGACACAGCGGCTGAAATGGCGTCGTTGTCGGTTCTGGCAGCGGCAGTGCATCTGGGCCGGCGACGGTTTGCAGCAACGCCAGCGGCGGTGTCCCGTGTCGCTCGCGCACGGCGCGCAGCTCATCCGACGCGATCAGCATCGGGTAACGCCTACAGCCGAAGATCGCCTCCAACTCGGCCCGCGCCCCCGGCGGAAGGTCCGGGTAATCGACATGTACACGCCCGGTCTGGTCGTCGCGGCGTGCCACGATGACGCGGCAGTTGTGTGAAGCTGTCATCCGCGTCTGGTCCGTCATTGAGACGCTGCTCCAGTTGGTCACGTGTGCGTTGGTTCTCGTGAGAATACCGTAGCGTCGGTTCGTGCCGCCGGCCATACAGGTCATCCCACGGCCTGCTCCCTATGAACGGTCTATAGCCCGTCTGAATCCTTATAGAGAGAGGCTCAAGCCGCCGATAGATAGCTTGTACCAACGCATGTTTGAAAGCGACCGCCGTGCGCGGTGTCGGTATCCGCCACCGAGTGCTTTCCGCTGACTGGATGTGTCTTCGGCAGAAGAGCCACGGATCGAAACCATGAAAGTGCTGCTCGTATATCCGCCGATTTTGCGCTCTGCCGGGATTTACAGCACACCACTGCCCATCGGCGTGCTTCAGGTGGCTGGTTACCTGTGGTGGAAGGGCAATGACGTACGCGTGCTGAATCTGGAGATCGGTGGCGCGCTGAAGACGGTTTCAATTGCCGCCTTGCGCCGAGCATACGAACTGCATGATCCGACACGCTATGTCGCAAACCCCGGTTCGGCATATCGCACCGAGTTTCACCAAGCCTTGCTCGCCCACCGGCCGGACCTTGTCGGCTTCAGTTGCGCGACCGAGCAGCTTGACGCCGCCCAGTGCCTGGCGGAAGACGCGATGCGGATCCTGCCCGGCGTGCGCATAGAAATGGGGGGCGTCGCTGCTAAGCCGAGCGAGTGGGCCAGCGAGACCGCGCGCATCGCACTGGACCACGATCCGGCGCTGAGCAAGCTGGCCGGCCAGAACCCGCCCGAGAGCTTCGGCGCCATCCTGACCAGCCACGGGTGTCCGCACGCCTGTACTTTCTGTTCGAGCCCGAGCATCTATGGACGGCGCGTCACCGAGTATCCCCCCGAACGGTTGTTCCTCCGCATCAACGATGCCGCCGCCATGGGCGCCAAACGTATTCACCTGATGGACGACACCATTACGCTACGCCTGGAACGCGCGCGTGAGGTCGCCGACGTGATGGCAGCGGCACGGTTGCCCTGGCGCACGCAGACCCGTGTCGATGACCTGGCCCGGCATCCCGAACTGGCGGCGGAGTTGAAGAGCCGCGGCTGTACACAGCTCACGTTCGGCGTCGAGAGTGGATCACCACGTTTGCTGGAGCTGATGAAGAAGCGCATCACGCGCGACCAGGTGCTGCGCGCCGTCGAGATTCTCGACAAAGCCCAACTGCCCTATACGGCCAATTTCATGATTGGCTATCCGGGCGAGACTGACGACGACGTGCAACTAACCATCGACCTTATCGACCTTATGCGGCCACAGCGCGTGCTGGCCGGCTCGGTCGTCCCCTATCCGGGCTCGGAGTTGCACAACACTAACCCGGAGTTCGTTGCGCGAGCGCGGCGTTGGCCGGCGTGCCGGTGGTCGCCCTTCGATCCTGGCTTCCTGTGCGAGGACAATGGCGATCGCGTGCAAGGTCCATCCGCCGCCGCGATCAAGGCCTTCTACGACCTCGTCGAACGCGTCAACGACCACGCCCCCACACCGGGCACGTTCACAACATCGCTAAAGAACACCACCGAGCAGCCAGCCGAAGCATCCGTCTAGTTCCGAGCGCGACCCACCAATCCGAGCCGGCCCAGTGATGGACCGGTTGGTATGCTTCACTCACCAGCAACCCAGCCATTACTGGCCGGGCTTTGACCCAACAGCCTGACGCTTTACCGGCGTCCCGGCGCGCGCCTGATCACGTCCAACTCGCCGTGATCCAGCCAGATCAGTGCGCACTCGCCACACGTGTCAACGACAACGTTGCCCGGCCCATAGTACGGGTGCGTATCGAAATCCTGCTCGCAATGCGGGCATCTCAGGTGACGCTTGAACTCACTCGGGTCGATGGGCCGCGGCTTGCGTTCGTCGGACTGTTCATACGTCGCCCGAAGGCTCGCGACGATGTCGCCGAAGTTGGTGTTGCTCGCCAGCATGCCGCGACAGCGCGTGCAGTACAGCACTTCGTGCCCAGCGACGGCCGCCGGCACCAGGTTTACGGCGCAGACCGGGCAATTCAAGTCAGATACATCGCCGAGCACCGTGACGCTGACGCCGTCCTTGCTCTTCGCTGGAAAGCCGAAAGTCGTGCAGTACTCGCACACGAAGTAGTCGCGCCCCGGTACGAGCTTCATAGCCGCGCCACAATTTTCGCAATTCATGACAGCCAACCCTGTCTTCTGGGACCGTGTGGGGGCACAGAATCTGAGAGCGTCTCGCGCGCACTTGCGATCGTCCGGGCTGAAACCCGGGGCTTTTCATCACTATCGTGGCCAGTAAGTGTCGTTCCTCTCATCGAGTCACCGTGTACAGGTACGCGGCGCCGCCGATTACGATAATCGCCACGAGTATAGTGAGCAGAATCTTGATCCAGCTCCATGGCCGTTCGCCTTGCACTTCACCCGTGCGGCCGTTGACCAGGAAACGATATGTCCTGTCCTTGAAGCGGTACGCGCTGATCCAGATCGGCAGCAGGATGTGCTTGAACGTGACCGCGTCCCACTGCGTGTTGATCGAGTGGATGCGCTGTTCGTCGCCGCCGATGTCACCACGCACCGTCGCGCGAATCTGCTCTTCCATGATCTTGCGCGCCTCGGCAAAACCCGCGGCCAGATCGACCGTGTAGCTCTCCGCGGTGAAGCCGCTCAGATACGCGTCGTCGTACGGGACAAGCTCCGTTAGTCCCCATGGTTCGAGCCGGTCGGCATGTTTCCGCGGCAGCGACCGACTGCCCAGCACCAGCACGTCGTTGAAGCGATTCCACACCGTGCCGCTGACTGAATACCAACGCGTGCGACGCTCGCGATGGCGGTTCTTGCCGCTGCCGACCGTGACGTAGTAGTGCTCGCCGCGCTGCCCGGTGTAGTAGCTGGTCGTGCGGGCATCGTAGGTCCAGTACGGCACGTATGTGCCCGCGAGCCGCTCCTCGATGCGTGCGAAGTTCTTCAGCGCGCCGGGCGCGAACCACAGCTTGCGCAACCAGTGGCGATAGTGAGCCCGGGCCGCGTCCTTCTCGATCTTGAACGGCAACAGCGAGCGCGGCTTGATC
>JAFGRR010000326.1 GCA_016935035.1 Phycisphaerae bacterium
ACTCGAAGGCCGACCTGCGTGAACAACGTGGTCGTCGAGTCCTGCTGCTGGCCGCCCAGCCTGATCGTGAGGCCTGCGATGTGCTTGCCAGCGCGACCGAAGGAACTGAGAAGCACATTTACGCCGGCGACGCGCGCGGCACCGAACTGCTGAAATCCGAGGAGGATGCGTCGTTGCGCATCACACGTTTCCTGGAGGAGGCTCTCGGTCGAGCGACGCGTCAGGGTGTCTTCGCCAGTATCAACGGCAAGGTCTACCACTTTCCAGACGCACGCTGGGTGCAGATCATCAAGCCCACCAATCTCAGGGCCTTCTCGTCGCCGCAGGAGGCCGAGTCACGCGGCCTGCGCGAATCGAAGACCAAGGGGCCGCTGCGCGACCGCCCGTAACTGCTGTACGGCGGTGACGTTAGCCGACCGTACGCCACATCGCCCACTCATTATCCACCACAGCGCTGCCGTGCGGCCGTGAAAGCCATTAGCATGGGGTGCACGTGGTATCCGGGTATCTGATGCAGCATGGCTCCGGACGACGCATGAGATTGTGACACGTGGGTCACGAACCGCGCGTAAGCGCGAGCGAGGTGCTTGATGGTGCGACTGCTAGCGGCCATTCTGGTGGCCATGTTCCTTTTTCAGACGGCACGCGCCGCTGACAACCCCTGGAAGGACAAGGCCGGCGACGCGGTCAAACGCGCCGAGCTTCACCACACCGTCCCGGTGCTGGAAGAGGCATTCGACACGGTCTTTCGTGCCGATGATTGGCAGGCCGGCCAGAAGCTGGTCGAACTGGCCCAGCGTTACCATCCTGACGAGCCCAAGCTGCGCGGCCACGTGGCGCGCATGCTGTGGCGTGCCGGACGATTGGAAGACGCGGAGAAGATCGCCGACCAGATCCCCGTCGACCAGGCGGATGCCGCCGGGTTGCATATCATTGTCGAAACCAGCCTCGGCCGTGGTCTGGTGGATCGTGCCGCCGCCGCCGGTGCGCGGTTGGAGACGCTCAAGCCGCCGACGGCCCTGAACCTGATGGAGGCGATCGCGGCCCGCACGGCCATTGATAAACTCGATGGCGTAGCCGAGTTGTTTGCCCACGCCGAACAACTGGCCGACGCCAAGAACGGCCACCCGGAAATCTACTACGCCGACGAGATCGGCGGCCTGGCCGAGTTCTTCAAATTGGCCGGCACCGAGCCGCTCAACCGTGTGACGTATTACGGTTCTGCCGCGATGACACGCACGCCGCTAATCGGGCTGCCACGTTGCCGCGTCACGGTCAACGGCCACGGGCCGTACAACATGATTCTCGACACCGGCGGCAGCATCGTCATCTCGCTCGACAAGGAGGTCGCCGGCGAAATCGAATTGCCGCTGGCCGCGGAGGCGGTGATTCGTGGCGTTGCCGGCAAGGACACCTCGCACCAGGCCATCATCGACGAGATAACGATCGGTGGCATTACGTGCGAACATGTGATGGCGCGCGTCTTCGACGTGCGCAAGGCGGCTGCCTTCTCATGCGACGGCATCATCGGCACCGGTGTGTTCGCTGATGGACGCATGACCATGGACTTCGCGAACGAACTCCTCACGGTGGAGCCCTCATCGGAGAAGCCCGCACGCGGCGACGCCGTGCCGCTGAGAATAGTCGCCGACGCCAAACTGATTGCCCCTGTTACCGTTGATGATCAGGCCGTCACGGCCATTCTCGACAGCGGTGCCGACGTCGTGGCATTGGCACCATCGTTCATGCGCCGGCTGAACCCCGGCAAGAGGCTCATGACCGTCGATACCGGCAGCCTGGGTGGCACATCGATGGGCATTGGCGCCGGCGACGGACCGGAGATCACCATCGGTCCCGGCAGCACAATCGAAATCGGCGGGCGCGTCTTCAGGGGCATGGGCGGCATCGGCATCGATGTGCTCGACAACATCTTCGGCCCGCTTCTCGGGCTTCAGGCCGACATCCTGATCGGTATGCCCATGTTTCGCGATATGAAAGCAGTGACGGTTGATTTTCCGCGCTGCCAGATGTGGGCAGATTGGCTTCCGCAGGAGTGAATAAACCCCGCCGGTCCGGTCAAACGGCGATTAGTCGGCACCAGGTTCGCGCCGCCGCGCGGTGCGTGCACGAGGATCTCACCCCTCTCGGTCGCTGGCGTCCCCGTGTCGTCGATTGCGAGAGGCGGGACTCGAACCCGCACGGGTTTTACCCACTAGAACCTAAATCTAGCGCGTCTGCCAATTCCGCCACTCTCGCGTGCACTCCCCATACTACCACTCATCGGCGTGTACGGAAAAGGCCCGGACGACCTCGATAAGCCCACTGAATGGCTATTCAGCGTTGGTCTCAGGTGTCCGCTCCAGGGGGAAGGGCCGTCACCCTAATGCCAGACCGAGCTTGACACCCGCCTGGGGAGTCACTATCCATCTTAACGCTCGGGCATGAGATGTGCCGAATAGGTAGGGTGCTCGGGCCGGATGGTTGGGGGAGATGCCGCATGGCGTCTCTAATGGTTTGTCGTTACTACACTTAGGCTGGTTTCATGGCCAAACGTAAGACGAATGGCAAGGCGCTGGTGATCGTTGAGTCGCCTGCGAAGGCCAAGACGATCAACAAATACCTGGGCGACGAATACGTCGTCAAGGCGTCGATGGGGCACGTGCGTGACCTGCCGCAGCGCGACTTCGGAATTGACCCAAGTAATGAATTCAAGCCGGTTTACGAGGTTGTTAAGGGACGCGTCAAGGTTGTCAGCGAGCTGAAGAAACTCGCCGCGACCGCTTCCGAGATCTACCTCGCGACAGACCTTGACCGTGAGGGCGAGGCGATTGCCTGGCACCTCGTGGAAGCCCTGCGCCTGCCAGCGGATAGAACTCGCCGCGTCATTTTCAACGAAATTACCAAGTCTGCGATCCGCGAGGCCTTCGCTCATCCGCACAATATAGACATCGATCGCGTCAACGCCCAGCAGGCGCGCCGAATCCTCGACCGCATAGTGGGTTACGAACTGAGCCCGCTGCTCTGGAAGAAGATCGCCCGCGGCCTGTCCGCCGGACGCGTGCA
>JAFGRR010000327.1 GCA_016935035.1 Phycisphaerae bacterium
CAGCGGCCACGCCATGATCACCGGCAACTTCTCCGACGAGCTGGCGCGCGAGGTCACCGAGGCCATCAACGCCGCCGCCGAGCATGCGCGTGCCAACCCCGATGCCCAGCCATCACGTTTCCAGTGTCGCCTGGTCGCACAGAACGGCGAGCCGGAGCCGGCGGACGAATTCCCAGACCCGTATGACACCACCGGCCAGGCGCCCAAGCTGCGTGTCTTCAAGCCGGTGCTGCTTGACGAATCATCGGTAGCGTCGGCCAAGGTCACTGCCCGCCTGGGCGAGGCCCTGCTGTCGCTGAACGTGGTCCAGCGCGAAGACATCGTGATGTTCGTGATGGGCGACCAGATGCTCGACGACGCGCTCGGTCTGCTGAGCGGCACGGGCAGCAAGACCGCACTCGCGGACGACCAGCGCTACAGGGACGCCTTCGCCCTGTTGCCGCCGCCCGAGGACGAGATGGTCTTCTTCGACCTTCAGGGCATGCTCAAGCCCATCGCCAGCCTGATCGAGTCGATCGCAGAGATCGAGGCACGCGAGTCGGCCGATGACATCGTCCTCAACTCCACGCAGAGCGGCCAAGCCTGGAATCTCTGCCTTCAGGCCCTGGCCGCCTATGAAAAGGAAGACTACGCCGAGGGCCTTGCGCTCTCGGAGAAGGCGTATGAATTCGCGCCGGACGATTCGCGCGTGCTTTACAGCCTCGCCTGCTTCCATGCCCTTAATGACAACCATGACAAAGCCATCGAGTTCCTCGAGCGCGCGGTCGATGGTGGGTTCTACTGCCCGCGGCACATCTCGCGCGACCCGGATCTCAGAAGCCTGCACGGCACAGAGCGCTTTGACGACGCGTTGAACCGGGCACAGCTTATGGCCAGCAAGCACAGTGGATCAGAAGCCCTGCGCTGGGTCGGCCTGGCTCGCTACATACTGCACCAGATCATGGACGCGGCCGGCGTGATCGACTACACCGCCGCCGTCGCCTCCACCGATGGCTATCGCACGCTGACCGAATCCGTGGCCGTCCTGGTGCCCGATGCCAAGGAACGCGCCATCTACAGCGTCATTGGTCAGCCTGACCACCTGACCGACTTCGCCCAATATCTCCCCAAGGAAACACTTTCATTCACCGTGTCGAGCGGCATCGACTTCGCCGCGCTCTACGAGTACGTCCTGAACATCATCCGCGGCGCCGGCCCGCTCGGCGAGACGATGCTCGAACAATGGGCCGGCTTCCAGCAGGAGTTCGGTTTCGACGTGCAGCGCGACCTCATCAGTTGGTTTGATGGCGACTCTGTTTCCGTAACGCTCGAGGACGGCCTCGGCTGGGCCCAGTTCATCAAGGTCCGCGACGAGGACATCGCGCGTGAGAAGATCGGCGCCCTCGTCGAGCTGCTGGCCGAGCAGCTGGTGGAACTGTCTGCCGGCAACCCGATGCTTGCCATGCTGGCAATGACCGCCTCACCGACCGACGACGAGCGTTTGCCCGGCTTTCAGAGCCTTAGCTTCATGATCTCGCCAGAGCCCGTCGTCTGGGGCGTCATCGACAATCAGTTGGTCATTGGCTCATCCGCCGACACCGTCGCCCTCTGCCTGGCCACGGCACGCGGCGAACACCCCAACGTCCGCGAGAATGCTCGCGTGATGAAGGAGGCCATCTTCCCCGACGGCACTTTCACGATGGTCTCGCTCGTTGACCAGCGCAAGCTCGGCGAGGAGATGTCCGAGCTTATGGGTGCCCTGTCGATGGGTGTTGGCATGTTTGCGGCCCTTGTTCCCGAGCCGGAAGCTCGTCCCATCGTGGCCAAGATCGGCGCGATCTGTGGGAAGCTGACGCCGATCCTCCGCAAGATCGACTACTTCAAATCCACCGCGTCACAGACCACGTTTGACGGCCGAACGTGGCACACGCGCTCGGTCACCAACTACTTCTCCCCCGAGGAGCGTGCCAAGAACCACTCGAAATAGCGGCGAAGCACCGCCTGGCAAGAGTGACAGCAGTGCGATCCGAGCCGGGCCAGTAATGGCCCGGTTCGCTTTGCGCGACGCTTGCCCCGACCATCACTGCCCGGACCAGCGCCGGCATCAGTCCAGCCCCATGATCTCCAGCAGCCCCCTGCGTTCCGCCTCCGCGGAGAAGCACTCGCCCGCGCGGCGCCATCCAGCTTCGCCCATCCGCCGGCGCATGCCGGCGTCACGGGCCAGTTGCACAATGCACGCGGCCATCCCGTCGCTGTCCCCCTCGTCGACCAGCAGCCCCGTCTCACCCTCGACCACCGCCTCGGGAATGCCGGCGTGCCGCGTGGCCACGACCGGCAATCCATTCGCCATCCCTTCCAGGATGGCGACCGGCAGCCCTTCCTCGTCGCCGGTTTCGGCGTCCACGACACTGTGCTGAATCAGAATATCCGCCGACTCCAGGAAGCCCGGTATCACGCTGGGCGGCTGGCCGCCGTGCAACGTCACGCGGTCCGCCAGATCAAACGCCTGCACGAAATGCTGGGCAGCAACCTCGAGTGGCCCCGTCCCAATGTAGTCGAGCCGCAGTTCGGGACAACGCTCCGCCGCCAGCTCGAACGCCGCCAGCATCAGGATCGGCGCCTTCTTCGCCGTCATGCGTCCGACGGCCAGACATCGCACCGTGTCGCGTCCCTCGCGCGCCGGCAACGTTTCCGGCACATCAACACCATACGGAACAACGTGCACCTTCGCCGCATCAAGCCCCAACTCGAGCAATCGCCGCCGACTAGGCTGATTCATCGTAATCACACCGTCGGCATCGCGCAGCGTCCGGTAGGCCTCGCGCCAGTGCGGGTCACGGAGGTTCTGCGAGATGTCGTATCCGTGGGCGTGCGCGTAGAAGCGTGCACCACTCTCCCGCACGATCCGCATCCACGGCACGGCAAAATCCAGGTATTCGGCCAGCGCCGCCTGCACGCCGTGCCGCTTCAGGAACCGCACGGCGTTATCCATGCATCCATCCACCGCGTGTAGACCGCACTTGCTCAAGACACGCTCAGCCGTCTGCCGCAGCCACGTCGGCTTCTGCTCACTCATGACGAGCCTTGGACCGCGCACACCCCAGCACGCATCACCGGCCGCTGACGCTTTCGCCGCGATCACCGCCGTTCGCCCCGGCAGCAGCTCGTCCGCGTGCCGCCGGATGAAGGTCTCGGAGCGCATCCCCACCACAGGCAGCAACACCGCCAATGGACACCCAGTGGCGACCTTCGTCACCAGGGAGACGTCACGCCGCACCGCAGCCCGCGCCGTTGCCTCGTCCTGGTCGTTTCGCACGTTCGCATTGCCGGTCAGCAGATGTGTCACGCTTTCTCCACAGTCGCACTAACTTCATCAGTCGGCTTGCGTGCCGTACCGCTGATTCCGCTGAGCATCACGCTATCCTCAAAACGGCACGGCAACTGATCACGCCAACTCAGGTAGCGTACGACCGGCACGGCCAGCATCGAAAGACACGTCCGCTTCCACTTGCTCGACACGCCACGCCGCACCCATAGGCCGATCATCTGCGCCAGACTCGCGTCCCAGCCGCCCAGCGGCCGCAATTGCACGTCGATGAAGCCCGCCCCCGCCAGATGCCGCTCCAACGAGAACGGTGTATAGCGATACTCGTCGTGCGGCGTATCGTGCAGCGGCCACAGAAACGGCACGGTGAAGAAGAACAAGCCGCCCGGTCGCAACACTCGCCAGGCCTCGCGCAGCACAACCTCTGGCTCCGAACAGTGCTCCAGCACTTCCGTCGCCATGGCACAGTCAACCGACGCCGTCTCCAGTGGCAGTGTCCCGCCATCCCACCGGACGTCCGGTGGCGTCTGATAGATGCCACCTTCCAGGTCGACGCCGATGTACTCGCGCACGCGGCTGGGCGGCGTGGTCAATATGCTCTTGTATGGCATGTCGCCGCAGCCGATGTCCACCAGCACGCCGTGCAGCTCCGGCAGCACCGCGCGCAACGCGCGTGCCAACGATCGACGGCAGTGATAGAGATCGACGTTCTCCGACCGACACCTGGCACCATCGAACGTCGCCGCCGCACTCATCACTTCACCTCTGACGCGGTGGTCCCGACCGCTTCGTCAACCGACGCCGGCACGTCCGCTTCAGGCTCTTCAACGCGCCACTCGCAATCGTCAATGTAGGTGCCCGCGTACGGCGAGTACGGATACTCGCGCGGCCGCGAATACATCACAACCTCGAACGGGCAGATCAGCTCCAGCTTCTCATACCGCTGCCGTGCGTCTCGATTCGTCAGGTACACATTGACCGTGTGGTGCCCCATGTACAGCCGCGTGTGCGGCACACGACAAACGACGCGATAAACACCCGGCGAGCGGCACATCGGCGTCTCGGAGTCAAACCTCCATACGTACATCACCGGCACACCCTGACTGCTCACAATCTGCAATGACAGAAATGCGCCGTCGATCGCGATCGGCGTGTTGATCTCGACATGCACCTCCATTGGCTCGCCGTGATGCTGTGTCTGGTTTGGGCCGCTCGTGTGCACGCTGACGCGCGTGACACGTGGCTGCTCGGATGACGGCGTATTCTGGTACTCACTGGCCCGCGAACCGTATTGCGCCACGTAGTGCTCGATGCCCTCGGCCGTCGGGCCGAAGTAAACACAACGCCCCTCCGACATGACCATGACCTTCTCGGTCAACGCCGAGACGGCCTGGAGATTGTGGCTCACGAACAGGACGGTGCGTTGCTGGTGCGCGACGTTGCCCATCGCGTCGAGACACTTGCGCTGAAAGCCGGCGTCGCCAACCGCCAGCACTTCGTCCACGATCAAAATGTCCGGATCAACATGCGCCGCGACGGAAAACGCCAGCCGCACGTACATCCCGCTCGAATAGTGCTTGACGGGCGTATCGAGAAAACGCTCGATCTCGCTGAACGCCACGATCGCATCGAACTTGCGATCCAACTCCGCCTTGCTCATCCCCAGGATCGCGCCGTTGAGGTA
>JAFGRR010000328.1 GCA_016935035.1 Phycisphaerae bacterium
ACGACGATGTGCTCGATGTACTGCCGTCATTGCACGCGCAAGCGCATCGCCGGGACGCGGGAAACCAGTATCACCAAGCGCCGCCTGGAACAAGTCGCTGCGTATCTGACGGAGCACCCCCAGATCAGCGACGTGATCGTCTCCGGCGGCGATCCGCTGACCATGAGCACCGAGCAGCTTGAGATGGTCCTGGCTCGGCTGCGCCAAGTGCCTTCGGTCCAGATCATCCGCATCGGCACGCGCGTACCGGTGGTGCTGCCCCAGCGCGTGACCGACGAACTGTGTCAGATGCTGCGGAAATACCACCCGGTGTGGATCAACACGCATTTCAACCATCCGCAGGAGATGACGCCGGAATCAGCCCAGGCGTGCGCGCGGCTTGCGGATGTCGGCATTCCGTTGGGCAACCAGTCGGTGCTGCTGCGTGGCGTCAACGATCGCCCACAGATCATCGAGCAACTCTGCCGCGGCTTGGTGCGCATGCGTGTCAGGCCCTACTACATGTACCAGTGCGATCTCGTGCGCGGCGTGGAGCATTTCCGCACTCCGCTTTCGCGAGGCTTGGAGATCATGGAATACCTGCGCGGCCGGCTCAGCGGTCTGGCGATTCCCACCTTCGTGGTGGACGCACCACACGGCGGCGGCAAGATTCCCGTCCTGCCGACCTACGTCGTCTCGCAAAGCCCGACCCACACGGTGCTGAGAAACTACGAGGGCATGCTGATTGCCTATCCGGAACCGTACCAGGAAGGCCAGGCCCCGATCGCCGCGCCGCAGGAAGAATCCGCGCCGGGAGTGTGGGAACTGGCGGCAGGCCGACACAGTCGTATCCAGCCCGAGAAGACCCTGCGTCATGCCAGACGCCAGTCGTGCTGCGCCTCTGACGAGTCAGTTGGGGATTTCTAAACGATGATACGGATTCAGAGGGTGTACGGCTCCGTACTACCCATCGACCAACAACGAATCCGCCAGGCGCAAGAGATCTTCCGCCAGAATTTCGCGGCGGTCGCGTCGTACGCGGACAAGATCCCGGACATGCTGGATCACCCGTTCAAATACGGGTATCTGACGATCCTGCTGGTCTGCGAAACCGCGATGGCCAAGGTCATGGGCTTTTCGCTGCTGATGCACTTCCCCGAGATCAACAGCAGCTTGTTGGACTTTCTGGCGGCCAAGCGCCAGCTTCGTGGCGGCGGCATCGGCGGCGCTCTGTTCGAGGCCACCGAGGAATACCTCCAGCGGCAGCGTTCGCGCGGTCTGTATATGGAGGTCCTGCCCGATGACTCGGCGGTGGTCAAGGACCCGGCCCTGTTGCGGGAGAACCAGCAGCGGCTTCGATTCTATGAATACTACGGCATCCGGCCGGTCATCAACACCGAATATGAGACGCCCCTCGGTGAGAGTCCGGCGCCGTATCTGCTGTTCGACGATCTCGGACGCGGTACGCCGCTCAAACGGTCTGAGTGTCGCGCCGCGGTCCGGCTGATCCTCAATCGCAAGTACGCCCATCTCGTCACGCCGGACTACGTTGAGCGCGTGGTTGAGAGTATCGTCGACGACCCGGTACGGTTCCGGGAGCCGCGCTATATCAAGACGCCTCCTGCCGTGACACGCAAGGAACGCGTGGAACCGGCGTTCGAGCTGATCGGCGGCGACGTTCACGTCATTCACCATGTGCGGGATCGCGGCTATGTCGAGCGACCGGCGCGTGTGGGCGTTCTGGAACAAGCGGCGTTGACTACGGGTCTGTTTGCCAAAATGTCACCCCGTCACTTCGGAGAAGAGCATCTGCGGGCCGTTCACGACAGTGACTTCCTGGCCTACCTGAAGACCGTGTGCGAAAAGATCGCCAACGGGACGCCGGTCTACCCGTATGTGTTTCCGATACGCCGGCCCGCACGACGGCCCAAGGAACTGGCGGTTCGTGCGGGGTATTACTGCATCGACACGTTCACGCCGCTGGACTTGCAGGCCTATCAGGCCGCCAGGCAGGCGGTTGACGTGGCGCTGACCGGCGCCGAAGACGTGCTCCGCGGGCGCAGGGTCGCGTATGCTCTGTGCCGGCCTCCGGGCCACCATGCCGAACGGCGCAGCTTCGGCGGGTTCTGCTACTTCAGCAACGCGGCCATCGCCGCGCAGTTTCTGTCACGGCATGGCACGGTCGCCATGCTCGATGTCGACTATCATCACGGAAACGGCGCCCAAGACATCTTCTACAGTCGCAGCGACGTCCTGACAGTCAGCCTGCACGGTCATCCCAACCACTCTTACCCCTACTTCAGCGGCTTCGCCGACGAACAGGGAGAAGGACCGGGCAAAGGATTCAATCACAACTTCCCGTTGCCCGAAGGGACCGATGAAACGCTGTACTTACAGACCCTGGACAAGGCTGTCAAACATATCGAGCGATTCAAACCTACATTCCTGGTCGTATGCCTGGGTTTCGACACCATGAAGGGCGACCCGACCGGCTCGTTCGTATTGCGGGCCCCGTCGCTGCGGCAGATCGGCCGGCGCATCGGCCGGTTGCGACTGCCGACGCTCGTGGTGCAGGAGGGAGGCTACAGCCTGCGCAATCTGCGCCAAGGCGTTGTCGCCTTCTTCACGGGATTGTCCGAGGCCTTGGCCGGCGAATTCGCGGAGGTTAAGAAATGAAAACGACATCGCAAGGGGGCGCCGCCCAGACACTCAAGCGAGGCGCAGCCCTGACGATTGGACTTGTCTACGATCTCAGAGACGACTATCTGGCGCAAGGTTTCAGCGAGGACCAAGTGGCCGAGTTCGATTCGGTAGCCACGATAGCCGCTCTGGAGGAGGCTCTTAGGTCTCTGGGGTACGCGCCCGAGCGCGTGGGCAACGGTCTGGCCCTGGCCAGGCAGCTCGCGACGGGCAGACGCTGGGACCTCGTGTTCAACATCGCCGAGGGTTTGTACGGGCGCAGCCGCGAAGCCCAGGTGCCGGCACTGCTGGAGATGTACGGGATCGCCTACACGTTTTCCGATCCTCTCGTCTGCGCGTTGACTCTGGACAAGGCGATGACCAAGCGTGTGGTTCAATCGGCCGGCCTGCGTACGCCGCGATTCAGGGTGGTTTCGTCACTCGACGACGTGGAGTCCGTCGATCTCGAGTTCCCGCTGTTTGCCAAACCCCTGGCCGAAGGTACAGGCAAAGGTGTAGACAGCAAGTCGCGTGTCGACTCGGCAGAGGCGTTGAAGGTCGTGTGCGCCCGGCTGCTGACCGTATTTCAGCAACCGGTCCTGGTAGAGGAATACCTGCCCGGCCGCGAGTTCACGACGGCTATCCTGGGAACAGGCCCCAATGCTGCCGTGCTCGGAACGATGGAGTTTACCATCCGTGCCGGCGCCCCGGCCACCGATTACTCCTACCAAGTCAAAGAGCAGTGCGAGCATTGTGTGGACTACTTCCCGATGCCGACCGGCCCTTTGCGCGAGCAGGTCGAGGACTTGGCCCTGCGTGCGTATCGCGTGCTCGAATGCCGCGACACAGGGCGGGTGGACATCCGCCTGGATGCCTGGGGCCGACCGGCGTTCATCGAGATCAACCCGCTGCCCGGATTGCATCCGACGCACTCGGACCTTCCGATGATCGCGACCCAGGAAGGAATGGTCTACGAAGAACTCATCGGGCGCATCGTTCATAGCGCTCTGGCCCGTCGGGAGTCGGCAACATGCCGCGTCGAAAAATCAGCGTCCTGATCCTGCACAACAGTCCGCAGTCGGGCGGTGGAGATCAGGCATTCGTCGAGAGTGAAGCGGGCGTCCTGGCCGAGGTGCATGCTGTCGAGAAAGCATTGCGCAAGCTGCGCATCGCACATCGGGCGGTTGGCGTCCGCAGATTTCAGGAAGTGCCCGCCGTCCTGGCGGC
>JAFGRR010000329.1 GCA_016935035.1 Phycisphaerae bacterium
GGAATCATCTCGATATTGTGGATTGGCAGGCCGATGGGAATACTGCGCATCGGCATGGCGTTGCCGACCTTGGGTTCGACCTTTTCACCGCTCTCCACCGTGTCGCCGGCCTTAAGCGTCACTGGCGCCAGGATGTAACTCTTCTGCCCGCTCTCGTACTGGATCAGGGCGATGTGGCAGGTGCGGTTGGGATCGTATTGGATCTCGAGGACGTTGCCGACCTGGTCATCCGTGTTGCGTTTGAAGTCGATGATACGGTAAAGGCGCTTGTTGCCGCCGCCGCGGAATCGGCTGGTAATGACGCCGTGGTGATTACGGCCACCGCTCCGCTTCAGACGTTCGGTCAGCGACTTGACGGGGCGGTTCTCGTGCTTGTGCGTGATCTCGGCGTAGTCGTTCACGCTGGCGAACCGTCGCCCGGCCGTCGTTTTTTTGTAAACCTTGACACCCATCAGTATTACTCCGCCGCCGTTACCGTCGGCTATTGGCTCCGCTAGAACAGGTCGATCGCACTGTTCGGATCGAGCACGACGATGGCTTTCTTCCGAGCACGCGTCCGGCCAAAACCATACCGGTAACGCCGCAATTTGCCGATTCGATTCGACGTCCGGACCGAAAGGACCGTGACGCCGTAGATCTTTTCGACCGCGTCCTTGATCTGTGTCTTATTGGCCTCGGGATGCACCTCGAAGCTGTATGCCCCACCGCGACGCGAGGTCGCGACGCGTGACTGGTGCGACGACTTCTCGGTGATCAGTGGCTTGATGATTGTGTGATACAGGTCCATCGTCGTCTACCTCACGCGCTGGCCACGGGCAGGCTCAGGCGAAACTGGTCAAACGCCTCTTTCGTGAAGATCAGCTTCTTGCGAGAGAGAATCGCGAAGGCGTTCAACTCCGCCACGTCCATGATCTCGGCCCGCTGGATGTTGCGGCCGCTGCGGAAGAGGTGCTGGTCGATGCCGGCGGTCGCGAACACGCAGCCGCGATCGCTCTCGAGGGCCGCCAGCAGGGTTGCCAGTCGCTTGGTCTTCGGGGCGTCGAACTTCAGCCCATCGACGATCAGCGCGGTCTCGCCCTGGATCTTCGCCAGCACCGCTTGATTGCGGGCCAGGCGTCGCATCTTCTTGGGCATTTCCTGGCGAAAGTCGCGGACCTTGTTGGCAAAGGCGCAGCCGCCGCCGCGGCGGACCGGCGTACGCAGGTTGCCCGCGCGTGCCCGACCGGTACCCTTCTGCCGATACAGCTTCCTGGTGGATCCGGCGACCTCGGCCCGTGTCTTCTGGACGGCGTGTCCCTGGCGCTGGTTGGCGTGATACATCACGACAGCCTGCTTCAGCAGGGACGCGTTCAGGTCGCCACCCAGTGCCTGCGGATCGAGTTCTTCGGTCCCGACCTGCTGACCAGATTCATTATAAACCGGTATGCTCAACATAGCTCACTTCCGCTACGAGCGGGTCTTCGACTTACGCACGACCACGAAGCCGCCTTTTGGTCCCGGGATCGCGCCGCGGATCCAGAGCACATTGTGCTCCAGGTCGACGCCGACCAGTTCCTGACACATAATCGTTCGCTGGGCGTGCCCCGTACGGCCCGCCATGCGCTTGCCCTTCTTGATTTTGCCGGTGCCGCGGTTCGAGGCATGGCCGCAAATGCTGCCGGGCGCGCGGTGTTTGCGCTCGGTGCCGTGCGAGGCCGGCTGACCGCCGAAACCCCAACGCTTCATGCCGCCTTGAAAGCCCTTGCCGCGTGTCGTTCCGATGACGTCGACGTACTTCACGCCGGCGTCGGAGAACGTATCGACGGTCACCGTCTGCCCGACCTCGCGGTCGGTCGGCTCCGCCAGACGAATCTCGCGGATGAACTGCTTGGGGGCCGTTCCCGCCACCCGAGAGTGGCCGATCATGGCCAGACTCGATCGGTGCGGCTTGACGTCGCCGAAGCCCAGTTGCACCGCCTCGTACCCATCAGTCCCGTCCGCGTGCTTGATCTGCAAGACAACGCACGGACCGGCCTCCACAACCGTGACGGGAATGGATGTCCCGGACGGATCGTAGATCTGGGTCATGCCGACTTTCTTGCCGAGAATCGCCGGTACCATGCGACTACACTCCTACCTGCCGCGGTGACAAATTCCCCGTCACCGCCCCAGGATCTTCCTGCTGCGTTAGTGGCGTGGGAGACTGACTACGCCTTGATCTTCACAAACACGCCCGCCGGAACCACCAGTCGGTTCAGCGCTTCAACCGTCCGAGAGGTCGGCTCGAAAATGTCGATAACCCGCTTATGGGTGCGCATCTCGAACTGCTCGCGGGATTTCTTATCAATATGCGGCGACCGCAGCACGGTAAACCGCTCAATGCGGGTCGGCAGCGGGATCGGTCCGCAGACCCGCGCGCTGGTGCGCTGCGCCTGCTCCACGATCTCGAGCGCCGAGGCGTCCAGCGCGCGATGGTCGTAGGCCTCCATCCTGATCCGTATCCGCTCTCCCGCCATTGACACACTCCGTCGCCGCCACTAGCGGCTTTGACCTACCAAGCACCTCGGCCGCAAAGTACCGAGATCGTTTAGGATACACCGCCATTGCAGTGCGTCAAGAGCAGCACCGCGCAAAAACGAAACGGCCGAACAGTTGCTCGCTCTAGCCGCGTCTAAACCGATTACGAACCGACATCTACGATGTACACGTATTCCAGGTCGCGCGCACGTCCAAACGGCTGAACGCTCAGGTCGAAATGCAGTTGCGTCGCATCCACCCGGGTCGAATCGGTAATCCGCCCGATCGCCAGCGCGTTCGGGAGCCCCCTGGACTCCGGCACAATCACCATCCAGTCATCCCCGCCGGGGTAGTCGCGCGTGGCCTGCCGGATCAGCAGCCGACCGTCACCAACGCCCTCGAGCAACTGGTCCTCGGCGTCCGTGGCCCAGAACCATCCGCCGTCGTCGCGTGCGAGGCGGCCGATGCGTACGCGTTCCTTGAAGCGATGGTCGCTGGCGAGCTGCACGATGCTCTCGTGTGGCCGGACTTCCGAGATACGTCCTATAATACATTCTCGTGAAAGCAGCTCGCGGCCGGTCATACCCTCCTGGGCTGGTGAGCCCGCCGCCACCCACTGCCCGACTTGCACCCCTACCTGGCTCCCTTTCGAGACGCGCAGCACGTCGGTCCGCGAGTCGAGTCCAGGGCCGACAACGCGCGCTATGATGATCCGCGCCCCGCTGGCGGTCAGCCTCTGGCTGAGATTCGTTACCTCCGCCACCCGCCGATCCATCGCTACGAAAGCCTGGTCATAGGCAATGATCTGTCGACGCAACGCCTCGTTTTCCTGGCGTAGCTCGGCAATCTGGGCCGCGGACAGACCCTCGACATCGACGGTATCAAAGAGACTCTTTGCCGATAGCGTTACCGAGCGTACCGGCCCCTGAAGTGCTATCAGCGGCCAGCCCAGCGTGCGAATCCAACCCGTGATCGACACCGGCAACAACGCGAGCATAAATGCCACGGCCATCAGAGCCGCGAACGTGTTGGCCGGAGTAAGTCGCGCGGTACGGGCTGGCATGAAGGCCTCGCCTGGGGTATCGGCACACGGGCGAGCATCAGCGTCGCGGCGCTGGTGTCGCGGTCCAGTGACTCGTTCAACGGGTGCACGTGTGGAGCCGGTTTCCGGCGCTAACTTTCGGGCGGGTCGCCCTACCCGCCCTGTTTTGCATCACAATCCCAGAAACCTCGGCCACCGCGTCGGCGTATTGTGGCAGAGGACTAATACTCGTCTTCGTCCGAATCGATCGTGGCATACCACTCGTCGAGATGGTCGAGGTACTCGGCCGTGCCGCGCGCCACGCAGGTCAGCGGATCGTCCACCACCGTGACCTCCAACCCGGAGGCCTTGCTCAAGACCTTGTCGAGCCCGCGCAACAGCGCTCCCCCACCGGCCAGATGCAGGCCGTTATCAACCAAGTCCGCCGCCAATTCGGGTTCAACCTGCTCCAGTGTGCGCAGGACCTCGTCGGCGATGGCGCCTACTGGTTCCTTGAGTGCCTCACGCACCTCCTCGGCGCCAATGACCGCGCGGCGCGGCAACCCGCTGATCATGTCGCGTCCCTTGACCTCGACCGACCCCTCGTTTTCCTGCGGCGCCGCCGAGCCGACCTCGATCTTGATGCGTTCGGCGGTTTGTGGGCCGATCATGAGGTTGTACGTGCGCTTCATGTAGTTGACGATCGCCTCATCCATGTTGTCGCCGGCGACACGCAACGAATTGCAGACGGCGATGTCGGAGAGGCTCATGACGGCGACCTCGGTCGTGCCACCGCCGATATCAACCACCATGGAGGCGGTGGCCTCGTGGATCGGCAACCCGGCGCCGATGCCGGCGGCCTTAGGCTCCTCGACGAGGTAGACGCGTCGCGCGCCGGCGCGTTCGGCCGAGTTGTAGACGGCGCGTTTTTCGACGGCAGTGATGCCGTACGGGACGGCAACGACCACGCGCGGGTGCGCGAGACCGCGGTTGCCGTGGACCTTGCGAATGAAGTATCCGAGCATCGCCTGTGTGATGTCGAAGTCGGCGATGACACCATCCTTCAGCGGGCGGATGGCCGTGATGCTGCCGGGTGTGCGACCGAGCATTTCCTTGGCGACGAGGCCGACGGCATTGCCGTTGTCGAGCACGAGGTTTGTGCCTTTGCGGACAGCCACGACGGAGGGCTCGTTCAGGACGATACCCTCGCCCTTGACGGCGACGAGGGTATTGCACGTACCCAGATCGATGCCCATGTCGAGGCTGAACAATCCGATCAGTCGGCGCAAAAACACCGCTGTCTCCGATGTGTCATCAGACAAACGAGCA
>JAFGRR010000330.1 GCA_016935035.1 Phycisphaerae bacterium
GACAATCGCCCGATGCGCTTCTCTGAGTTCGAGTTGATGTGGCACCAGGTGCTCTTCACCAGCGCCACGCCGGCGCAGTTTGAGCTCGAAAAGTGCGGCGGCGAAGTCGTCGAGCAGATCATTCGGCCGACCGGCCTGGTGGACCCCCAGGTCGAAGTCTCGCCGGCGCGCGGCCAGGTGCCCGACCTGCTCGAACGCATTCAGCAACGCGTGCAGGCCGGCGAACGCGTGCTGGTTACGACGCTGACGAAGCGTCTGGCCGAGGATCTCTCGGGCTACATTCAGCAGGCCGGATTCCGCGGGCGCTATCTGCACAGCGAGATCGACACGCTCGAACGCATCGACATCCTGCGCGAACTGCGGCTGGGCAACTTCGATGTGCTCGTCGGCGTTAACCTGCTGCGTGAGGGGCTTGATTTGCCCGAGGTCTCGCTGGTCGCGATTCTCGATGCCGACAAGGAAGGTTTCCTGCGCAGCGCGACCTCGCTGATTCAGACCATCGGCCGCTGCGCTCGAAACGTGAACGCCACCGTCGTGCTATATGCCGACAGGGTGACGGCCGCCATGCGGCAGGCCATTGATGAGACGAAACGCCGCCGCGACGTTCAGTTGGCGTATAACAAAGAGCACGGCATCACGCCCGACACCGTGCGCAAGGCGATCCGCGGCAGCCTGATCACGGAGGTGGCCGCCATGCGCCGCGTGCGTGAGGCGGTGCACGCCGACGAGGGTGAGTACGACCGCGAGGAGCTGATTCGCGAATTGGAACAGGAAATGCTCCAGGCCGCCGAGGAGTTGGATTTCGAGAAGGCGGCGGCCTTGCGTGATCATATCAAGGAGTTGAAGGGGTCGCCCGAGTTGAAGGTGGCGGCGTCGGACGCGCGGCCGACATCGGCCGGCCGGCGCGCGGCCAAGGACGAGGCCTGGAAGCCGCAGGGCCAGCATCGCCGGCCGACCAAGCGCAAACACTGACTGCAGCGCGGGATCCGCGCCTTTGTGCGACGGATTCCCTTGTCCGTCTGAGACACTATTCGCCGGTTTGTCGCATTGCTTTTGTGTATTCGTGTATATCCGCCGACTGCGCGTATCGCGGCCGGCGGACGCGTGCTAGCATTAGAAGTGAGTTCGGGCATTCGTCGCGTCGCTGGGGAGACCGGATGCAGCGAGGGCGACAGGGCGCAAGCGGATGGACCGCCCCGATGTCACAAGAACCCTGAAGGAGCCAGAGCCAATGACAGCGCAGAGCAAACTAAGAAACCGACTGGTGGTTTTCGCCGCCATCTTGATGGGCGCGTGTGCCGTTGCGAGTGGAGCGGGCGTTGACGATTTCACACTGACGCGAGCGATTCCCGCCGACGCATTCATGGTCGTGCATGGCCGCGATCACGACGGGCTGGCGTTTCTCAACAAGCAGTACGAACGCGTCTGGGAGAAGCTCGAAAGCGCCCGCCTCGACCGCGAGTTGAAGCGGCTGCTGAAGACCGTCAACAAGGAAAGCGGCGGCGATCCGGACGAATTCGAAAGCTGGTGGGTCGAACTCAACGATCTGCTGGTCGGCGTCGAGTGGGCCTCGCTCACCAAGCAGGAAATGTCCTTCGCCATGAGAATCGGGTTCCCGACGCCCGAGATGCTGATGCTCATGCGCCCGCCGGCCGAGCAAGTCGCCGCCGACTACAAGGGGCTCAGCACCATGCTTTCCAAGCTGGCGGCCAAGGACCCATCTCTGGCCGTGACCGAAACGGGCGAGGGCGAGTCCGTCGTGTGCCAACTCAGCCTGGGTGGTCCGATGCCGGTGGTCCTGACGATCTCCCGTCAGAAGGACGTGCTGCTGGTCGGCTTTGGTACGACACTGGTCGAACAGTCGCTCGCCCTGCTCAAGGGCGAGGCCAAGGGCACGCTAGCCGAAACCGCGCGATTCCGCGCGGCGTTCGACAGCCTGCCCAAGCCCGGCGAGGAGTTGGCCTTCATCGATTTTGACCGCCTCATGAACCAGATTCGCCAGTACATGACCTCGGTCGAGGCGATGATGGAAGAGTCCGGCGGCGACAAGGAGGGGATCGAGATGGCCGGCAAGGTCATCGACGCCTGTGACATGCTCGACTATATGGCCTCCGTCTCGACCACTGACGGCCTGCGCACCGCTGAGCAGTCTGTTGTCGCCCTGCGCGAAGACGCCAAGTCCAAGCCCTTCTATGCCGGAATATTCGGCAAGGGAGCGCTCAAGCAGCCGCTCAACTTCATCCCCAAGGACGCGACCAACGTTACCGTCACCTCGGGCATGGACTTCCTCAAGCTCTATCAGGCGATTCTCGGCTTCGTTTCCGACAACGTCCCGGACGGCGCCGACATGGTGGCCCAGTTCAAGACTGACATGGAAGCCGCGGAATTCGACATCGAAAAGGACCTGCTCGGCTGGCTGGACGGCGGGCTGGCGATGTTCGGGATGCCCGGCGCCACGTCCTTCAGCCCCGAGGATTGGGCCGTGCTGATCCGTGTGACGGACAAGGCCAAGGCCGGCGAGATGGTCGGGAAACTGCTGGAGGCCGTTACGCCGATGATCTCCCAGCAGCAGGGCCAGATCGCCGACGTCCCGATCGAGGGCTGCGAAGGCTTCAAGACCATCGAACTGCCGATGCTGGCGATGTTTGGGATGAAGCCGACCATCGGCGTTACCGACGATTTCCTGATCGTGGCCTCAAGCGCCAAGGTCATCTCCGCGGCCCTCGAGGCTGGCAAGGGCGGTGACACGTTCGCCAAGAACGAGCGCTTCCTCAAGGAAGGGCTGCCGCTGGAGAAGGGCATCGTTTCGTTCTCGTTCTCCGACACCTCGAAGACCGGCGAACAGTTGAGCCAGGCGCTCGGCATGGCGCCGATGATCGGAATGATCGGCGGGGCCGAGTTGCAGCAGCAGCCGCTCGTCATGGCCCTACTGCGCGTCATGGGACGCCTGGGCCCGGTGGCCAGCGAGTTGAACTTCTACCTGTCATCCTGCTCGCAGACGACCTTTGACGGCACGCGCTACGTGACCAAGAAGGTCAACAACTACCGCGAGCCGCCCAAGCCCGCCGCCGCCTCCGCGCCGGCCGAGAAGAGCGAAGACGAGGGCACTGACGAAGAAGACTCGCCAGAATAGTCGACACGCATCTGGATAAGCGCGGGACCGATCCCGCGATTCGACCTACCGGCGGCCGACGGACAAACCCGTCGGTCGCCGCGTTTTGCTTCAGACTCCTGACTCTTTTCCCGCTACCACCCATCCTCATCGTCGTCCGTGTGCTCTTCCGGCTTCGTGTCGGCCGGGGCGGCGGCGGGTTCTGGCGGGCGGGCGCAGTGGGGGCACTCTCGGGGCTGGCCGGGGCGGACGGCGTACCACTGGCGGCACTTGTGGCACAGTGCGGCGCGATAGACCGTTTGCTGACCGCACTGGCGGCACTTCATTGGCCAGGCCTTGAAGTCCATCGGCACCTGTGTCACGTAGTCGGCAAGGCAGTCCGGGTTCGTGCAGGCGACGTGGATCGTCGCCATGGCGGTAGGGGGCTCGCTGTTGGTGCGGTAATCGGCGGTCAGCGCCCCGAAGCCCCCGCGTCCGACCAGCAGCGCC
>JAFGRR010000331.1 GCA_016935035.1 Phycisphaerae bacterium
GACGCCCCGCAATTAGATGTCCCCCGATAACGAAATGCAAGCCGCCGATCAAAGCCCGGCCGGTCATCTGCGGGGCACCGCACGCCTCGCCCACAACCCGGCCGTGACTGGCCGGGCTCTGATCCCGGCCGGCCCCGCCTACATCACTCCCCACCGGCTCGCCGCCAACAGCCGTAGCGTTGCCGTTACGGGGAAGTGATCCGACGGATAGCGCCCGTTGAAATCGCGCAGGATGATGCCCGTGTCGAGTGCCTCGAAGCGTCGATTGTGCAAAATCCAGTCGATGCGGCCGGTATCGGGCGTGCCGTCGAAGCCGTGATACGTACCGATTTCGCCTTCCGCGTCACGCTTGGCGAATGGGTCGAACAGCTCGTTCATGTCACTCTGGTCCTCGGTCAACTTGCGATACGGCGGTGAACCAGGTGGACAGTTGAAATCCCCCAGCACCACGACCGGGTGCCCGCCGAGCGATTCCACCAGGTTGCGGATCAGCCGGGCGGACTCCAGCCGCGCCTGCTCGCCGGCATGATCGAAGTGCGTATTGATGACCGAGATCTCGTTCTGCGGCGACTCCTTGAAACGCAAGCGTACCCACGTCGCCATGCGCGGCAGACTGCTGTCCCAGCTCTTGCTGCCCGGTACACGCGGCTTCTCGCTCAACCACATGTGGCCGCCGCGAACCAGGGTGAAGCGGCGTTTGTTGTAGAAGATCGGGACGAATTCGCCGGCGCTGTGCCCATCATCACGCCCGACGCCGACGTAATCGTAGTCTTCCAGCGCTGCCTGCAATTCCACGATCTGCTCGGCTAGGGCCTCCTGCACACCGATGATGTCGGGGGCCTCCTCGAGAATCACGCCGGTGACCATGTCTCGGCGGTGTGACCACGAGTTGTCCCCGTCTGTAGTATTGGCGTAACGGATGTTGAACGACATCACACGGATCGGCTCGGGCATTTGGCAACCCATCAAACAAAGAGCAATCATCATGAGCGGGAGCGGTAGTCTTTTCATTCGCGGGCTCCGGCGGCGATCAGTCGACCTGGTCCAGTCTTGCGACGTGGCGGCGGCCAGTCGCGGTTCGGATCATACCACTCATCCAGCACGCGCAACCAGTCGTCGGCGTCCTTCGCGCGGATGAACGCATCACGCACACGCTTTGTCAGCGGGTGCAGGTCGGCGTAGCGAATCGCGACACGCCGCAAGAGCGTCAGTGCCGCGCCCTGGCCATAGAACCCCAGCGCGATGTCGTAATGCTCGCGAATCACGCGGCCTTGCTCAGGGATGCTCGGCGGTGGCGGCGCGGGCTCGCCGGCGAGCATCCGCCGCGCGTCCGCGAAAATCCACGGGTTGCCGATGCAGCCACGCGCCACCGTTACACCATCGACGCCGGTCTCACTCATCATGCGCACGACGTCCTCGGCGAGAAACAGGTCGCCGCTGCCGAGCACGGTGTGCTTGCCGGCATGTTTCTTGACGCGCGCCAGAAAGCCCCAGTCACTCGGTCCGACGTAGCGCTGCTTCACCGTGCGGCCGTGCACCGTGATTGCCGCCAAGCCGTGCTCGATGGCCGCATCGAAAATCCTGAAGAAGTCGCGTTCGCTCTCCACGCCGTCATCCATGCCGCGGCGCATCTTCAGCGTCACCGGAACGTGCGGCGGGACGGCGTCGCGCACGCGCTTGATGATCTCGATGGCCGTCTGGGGAGCCGACAGAAGAAAGCCCCCGCGCTGGCGCCCGACGACCTTCTTGACCGGGCAGCCGAAGTTGATGTCCACCACGTCGAAGCCACGCTCGGCCATAAGGACCGCAGCCTCGGCGAACTGCTCGGGCACCGCGCCCATCAACTGCCCGCCGACTGGGTGATCCTCTTCCGGCAGACGCAGCAGCCGCGTTTGAAACTTGCCCGGGCGAACAACCAGCTTATCCAGCGCCACCTCGTGCAGCGCATAAGGTGCGCCGAAGCGGCGTGCGAGCAACCGCATTGGCACATCGCTGTTCCCTGAGAGGGCCGCCTGAACCACTGGCAGATCGAGTTGAATTGGACCGATTCGCAGCATCCGTTCATTCTATAAGCACACGAGCGGATACGGGCCCCACCGGTCATAAATGTAATCTCGGCGGAGTATTATTGGAGTCGCCCGCGCCGCCTGCCGAAAAACACCTGGGGATAAGCTGGGGGGCCGAAGACCGAGTCTGAGGGATCGAGGTGCCCCGGTACCTCGACCCTCAACTTGGATTTCCAAACCACTGGGCGTCCCACTGCCGAACCTCAATCTGAACACCGGTGCCAATGTCCACGCCGCGTTGCGCACGCTGACCCGACGAAATCTGACAGCGCTCCCAAGGGCCGGAAGTTGCGGGGTGCCCGGGTTTCGGGGAAACTCAGCGATTCGGGCGCATGTGTCCATACACATGACGCACCCTTGGCAAGCCAGAGGAGTTGTGGTGATGACGGAATGTCGACGCTGTGCGGGCGGCCGGACGCGTTTGCGGGTCGGTCTCGGACTCGCGGCCCTGGTTTTGTGTGGTCAGATGACCGCGGCCCAAGCCCCGGCCCCGGACACCGGCCGCGCCGACCAGCTTCGCGAGGACGTGCGGCGAATGATGGCTGTCGCCCGCGATCGCGTCTTCCCGGCCCTGGTCAACATCGAGGTCGTCACGGTCAGCTATTGGGGCGGCCAGGAACGCAAGGGCGTCAGCATCGGCAGCGGCACGATCATCTCCGCCGAGGGCCATGTCGTCACCAATTTCCACGTGACCGACGACGGCCAGAAGTTCCTGTGCCGGCTGTCCGACAAACGCGAGGTCGGGGCCCGCCTGGTTGGCGAGGATCCACTGACCGACCTGGCGGTCCTACAGATCAACATGGATGAACTAGGCGCGGAGGAGACCCTGCCGGTGGCGCACTTCGGCGATTCCGACGAGCTCGAGATCGGCGACTACGTTCTGGCCATGGGATCACCGCTGGCGCTGTCACGCTCGGTCACACTCGGCATCGTGTCGAACACCGAGCGCGTTTTCGCCATGGGTGACGACACCACCGATGAGATGCAGCTCGGCGCCGGCCAGCGCACCGGTCTGTTCACACGCTGGATTCAGCACGATGCCCTTATCCACCATGGCAACAGCGGCGGGCCGCTGGTCAATCTGCGCGGCGAGATCGTCGGCGTTAACGAACTCGGCGGCAGTGGACAGGGCTTCGCCATCCCCGCCAACCTCGTCCGCGAAGTCGCC
>JAFGRR010000332.1 GCA_016935035.1 Phycisphaerae bacterium
CGCGAAGGGTCTCGAAGAAGTTTCGTTCGACGACACTCTCCAGTAGGCCCGCACGATCTGAGTCAGACAACTGATCCACGACTGCCAACGCCCGCATCGCGGATGCCGAGTCTCGCAGGTTCACCGCTGCGGCAAGCGCAATGGCTGCGATCGAACGATCGGGCATCTCTGTACTCGCGATCCGTAATGCCGCTTCATACTCCCCGTCGTAATACAGGCTTAGCGCAGTCACCGGCGGCTTTGTCGCCGATTCCTCGACGCTGATCGCCTCCATCACCCCTGCGATGACGGGATCCTCCGGGTAGCGCGCCGAAAATTCCCGCAGGCGTTCCACATGGGGACTTTCAAGTAGTAACTGCCCAAGTGCGTAGCAGTGCGCCGTAGCGGTGGTGGTCACTTGGTAGGCCTGGGTGACCAGTGCGGGCCAAGCAACGTCCAATCGCTGTGCTGCGCTTCGCCATTCGTCAGTTGCCACTGGAGAATCCAGTGCCGGAGTCACCAGCAGTTCGTTCGCCGCTTCAGCGAGACTCTCGGTGACGGCCGGAGGGCGAGCCAACAGCGAAATACCTTGCAGCGAAGGGTCGTCGCGCAGCTCTTTCGGCGTGCCCAGCGCGCTCAACAACTCGACTCGAAGAAACCTCAGGTTGGTCGCGCTGAGCAATGCGCGTCCGCGCAGTTCATCTAGTGCTGCCTCCGCTTGCGGGCGGTCATTTCCGACCAAGCTTTCATAAAACTGACGAAGGATCCGTCCAACCGGACGCGGTTGGTCGACACCACGATCAGGCTCGATCGCCCATAAGTTGGTCAGCGACTCGACATTCCTTCGTACCTGCTCTAGCCATCCACGTGCGACATCGACTCGGGTCACTGAACCGCCGGGCACGAGGTCGAGTGCCGTCTGGTCCAGTGGATCCGAAGATGTCCTCGAAACATCGACCTGACCGGTGGTAAGTGGGCGACCTAGCCAGCATTGAATCTCCTCGCGGAGGAGTCGCGCGTCGCGATGCGATGGCGCGATGGCGTACCAACGCGTGGTCCCCGAAACCTTCGCCGGTAGCAGCGTCCGCGCGTTTACTCGTTCGAATCGGGTGCGGAGTGTGTCAAGCAGACGGGCTAGTTCGCCCTCCAACTGCGACGGAACGATCTCGTTGGGCGATGAGAAGAAGGGGTCAGTTCTTTGAGTCAAGCGCCACCCCACCTGTCCTCGTAAGCGTGGCGCGTGCGGGCTACCGCGTCGGCATCATTCGTGATCGTTATCGATTCCTCGAGTCGACGAATGCCGTTGTAGGTCAGATTCATTGAGCCACTAAGCAAGACTTTGCCCGACAGAATCCCCTTCTCATGCAATTCGCTCGCATATCTACATGAGAGTCGTTCACGCCATCCGCCTTCGGCGGATGCTCTATGTTGGAGTTGCTCGGTGAACGATCGATTATGGTCGTCGGGCCGGCAAGCTATGACAACTCCGCCGCCGCGCTGCAACAGGTTGATCAAGACCTCAATGAGCCTGATGGGTCGCCGCGGCAGGTCCGGCAGGAGGCCGGTGAACAGCCCGCTCCTGTTGTCGAGCACAACAACATCGGAAATCCACGGCGTTACGATCCACATCGGGCTGCTCGGGTTCAGCAACTCGGCCACAAACAGCGCCTGTAGGGCGTCGGCGAGCTCCTCATGAGACGACAGCGCCGATGTGCGTAGGCTTCGGGATCTCACTGGCGCGCCTCGCGCAATTCGACGCGGATATCAAGGCCATCTACTGATCGTGACACTCCGACGACTCGTGGGTGGAATTCAAGGACATCGACACTTGTAGGCTCGATTAAGAACTCGCGTACGACGTCCGCTCCGGATGCGTCGGTCGGAACGCGGACGATGGCTGTCGCGGCCTCACGCAAGCGACTGTCAACCTCCTGGCGCCAATCGGGCGCGGTGCCGTCCACCACAGTGTCGGGAGGCTGGAGGACGTGTGCGAACAGAAGCCGATCGGTGGGCTCGTAATCCCGGAATGGGGAATACGTCTGCAGAGCAGAGGATCTGACGCGGTATCCGCGTGACCACAACAGACCTACGATCTGACCGATCTCCCACCCGGGTTGGCCGACGTGGCCTAGGGCAATTACCTGGATTCTTCTGCGGATCTCTGGATCTGACGCGGCGACGTAAGCGAACACCC
Source organism: Phycisphaerae bacterium (assembly GCA_016935035.1). Classification (GTDB taxonomy): domain Bacteria; phylum Planctomycetota; class Phycisphaerae; order UBA1845; family Fen-1342; genus JAFGRR01. The sequence continues at coordinate 2,174 of JAFGRR010000332.1, forward strand.
GCAGTTCGATGTCGATCCCCAGTCGTGACTCCATGTCATCCCAGCGGCGTATCAGATCGGCCACCAGGCCTTCGAGTGCCTGACCGCTGCCAGGACGCAGAAGTCGCGTCGACAAAGCAGAGATCATGGCGTGATCGCACGCAAGTCCCGTCTCGAATAGAGCGATACGAAGCTGCTGCCACGCCTCGGTGAGGCCGGCGAGATCGTCAGATGTGCGGATTTGCTCAACATGGTCGGCGATGGGTGAGGTGCCCGCTAGCAGTAAGAACCTGCGCATGTTTGCGTCGACGCGTTCACCGTCGCACGGGCCCAAAGCGGTTTCAACGAGAGCCCAGAATCGGCGTGGGTCCTCAACATATCGATCTACTAGGGCTTCCACGATGCCGAGACCGCCAGGTTCGTTTTCGCTGATGTCGATCTGCGCCGTGTGCAGGTCGCATCCCGAAGCCGTGGTGAGGTCGATGCACAGTTCACTGGTGTCCACTTCGGGGCACAAACTTTGGGTCGCTTCCACAACTGCTGATGCCAGAGTTGTCAGATACCTCTCATCGATCCACGCCCGCCAGTCCTTGTCCGGATCAGACCACAGCGCTCTCGCTGCCGACCGCAATTCGTTTAGGACGCCCGCCACGTCAAGCGCCGCGGCGATATCGACGACCAGATTTGCGTCCTCTGCACGGCTTCCACCATCGTCGGAATCACCGATTGCCAGCACTCCGAACACTTCTCGTGCAGCATCGAGCATTAACGTGCGCAGTCGATCATCGCTTAGCCGGCCCAGCGTCGCCTCGATCGAACACGTTTGACTTTGCACGATCAGCACCGACAACAGGACCTGATACAGCCATTCGCGGGTGAATCGAGAAGGTACGAGTTCAGCGAGTCGATGGCCAGTACGGATAAGGAACTCCATCCGTGCGACACGTAGCGACTGCAGCAGTGCCGCGCTCGTCAAAACACTGTCTGGCAAGTTGATTGCTAGTGCAAAGCTGTCGACGTCCATGATGAATCCGACGTTTATTGCATCGCCATCAAGGGTCATCGAATGCTGCGTGATCGGCGGCTCGCCGTCAGCGCTTCGTTCTACGGTGAAGCCGCCGGCATAGCGCCACACCGTTTGGGCGCAACGATGGCGATGGGTGAACGCCCGGAATTCAGATACGACTGGGGCCCAAGGGCTTCCGGAAGGCAGGTCCAGTACCACCGGTTCACCGTCATGCCGTAAGGCCACGCTCCAATTCCATCGACCGTACGACGAATCCGACACGGTCTCGGGAGGCGTGGTGACCCTCAGCATCCGCGGTTGGATGAATCGCACCGCCTCGGATCCCGGGGGCGGCTCTAGCTCCGCGAATTGCTCACAGAACACGGACAACTCGAACGTGGGTGCCTCGGGAAGCGGCGGTTGCAGCCATAACCGATCGGCCCGCCCGCGGCGGGCGTATCGATAGCTGACCCGGCCAGGCGCAAACTGACGCAATCCCTGAGAGACCGGCTCCATTTCCGATTCGCGGCGCTGCAACGGCGTCGTCACTTCGATCTCGGGGGTTTGAAGCGGCGAGAACAGAGCGGCCGGAAGAAAATCTGCCAGCGGCCGCGGCCAATCGTGTTCCTTCAGCGGAAGTTCTGACGCCGCTACCTCCAGGCCACGGATGAGCGTGGGAAACACCGACGGAATAAGGCCGCGGGGATTGTCCCACAGTACAGCTCGCATGTCCTCGTCTGATAATGACAAAGCTCGCTGCAGTTGCTGTCCCATTCGCTCAATAACATTGGGGTTCAGTTGTTCTCGGACGTGTTCAAGAAGCCGCTTAGCGTGATCCCGTTGCCTGTTCCGCGACTGTCCCCAGGGTTTCTGGATCACGTCGGCCAGTGAGGTACGCCCTGAGCGGGAAAGGC
>JAFGRR010000333.1 GCA_016935035.1 Phycisphaerae bacterium
CAGGCGTCGAATAGCTGCCGTACCGGCTGTACCATTTCGCCGCGACCGCGAATGATGCTCAGCGGCCCGCGCAGAAACAACGGCACATCCGACCCCAGTTCCGCCGCGATGCCGGACAACTGTTCCGACGAAAGCCCCAACTCCCAGATCTCGTTCAGCGCCGCCAGCGTGGTTGCCGCGTTCGAGCTGCCGCCACCAAGGCCGCTACCGGGCGGAATACGCTTATCCAACTTGATATCCACGCCGCACTGCCGGCCCGCGACTTCACGTAGCCGCTCAGCCGCCCGCAGGATCAAATTCGAGCCGTCGGCCGGGACGTCGGGATGCGGACACGCGAGGTCGAGTTGGTCGTCGGTGCGCGGCGTGAAGTCGATCGTGTCGCCGAACTCCAGAAGCGCCACCAGCGATTCGAGCACGTGAAACCCATCCGGCCGCGTGCCGAGCACGGCGAGCGTCAGGTTGATCTTGGCGGGTGAGTGTCGTGTAGGCATTTGCGCTGCCCCATGTCGCGGCCGACGTCTCGTCGGCCGTCTTCCACCGTCGCCGACCGAGACACGTTAGGCACGGCCAAGTGTATCACCGTTGACGGGTGGCGCGGCACGTTCTTGCTGGGCCCTCAACCTGACACTAAGAACTAACCGCCAACAACTAACAACTAATATGTCCCTCGCTTCCGCTTCGGGCTCTGTTTTGGGCGGCGAGACGCGAATCACGTCAGGCACGCAGTCCTGACGCTACAGGCTTTCGAGCCGCAGCTTCAACTCACGGTCGGCCAGCTCGGCGAGGAAGTCGTCCAGGTTTCCCTCGACGAGGATCTTGTTGAGATCGAAGACGTCCTTGTTGATGCGATGGTCGGTGCAGCGGTTCTGCGGGAAGTTGTATGTACGGATGCGGTCGCTGCGGTCGCCGCTGCCGACCATGGAGCGTCGTTCGGTTTCGCGCTGCGCCCGTTGCTGCGACATGTGATGTTCGTAGACGCGCGAGAGCAGGATGCGGCGGGCCTTGGCGCGGTTCTTGTGCTGGCTCTTGTCGTCGCGCATCGAAACGGTGATGCCCGTCGCGAGATGTTCGAGCTTGATGGCGCTGGAGACCTTGTTGACGTTTTGGCCGCCGGGGCCGCCGGCGCGGCTGACGTGCTCGGCGACGTCCTTTTCCCAGTTGATCTCGACCTCGACCTCTTCAGGTTCCGGCAGGATGGCGACCGTGGCCGCCGACGTGTGAATACGTCCCTGAGCCTCGGTCTTGGGCACGCGCTGCACGCGGTGTCCGCCGCCCTCGAAGCGATAGTTCAGGTACACTTCCTCGCCGGTGATGTTGAGCACGGCTTCCTTGATGCCGCCCAGGTCCGAGGACGATATCGAGAGCAGCTCGGTCTTGAAGCCCTTGCGCGCGGCCATGGCGGTGTACATGTCGAGCAACTCGCCGGCGAATAGCGCCGCCTCATCACCGCCGGTGCCGGCGCGAATCTCGACGATAATCGAGTTGATGTTGGCGTCGTTGCTGGTGACGAGCCGCTCTTCGAGTTGGCGGATGATGGTCTCGCGTTTGCCTTCGAGCGTTTCTTGCTCGGCCTGGGCCAACTCGCGCAGTTCGGGATCGGAACTGCTGTCGTTGAGGATCGCGACGGATTCCTCTAGTTGCGTCGTGGCGCTGCGATACTCGCGATAGGGCTTGACGACGCGTTCGAGTTGGCCTCGCTCGCGCGCCAGCTTCACGATCAGAACGCCGCTGGACGCCACCTCGGGCTTGTTCATCTCCTCGGCAATAGCGTCGGCGCGGTGCATCATCTCCTCGACGCGCTTCATCCAGGGCGGGTCTTTGGGGATGGCGACCATGGCTTCAGGCTCGCATGTGGGTGTTGGGCATACAAAGACAAGGGGCCGAACCTGATCGGCTCAGCCCCGGTGGATCATCCAGTGTGTGTCGCTACTTGGAAGGGGCGGGTTTGCCCTTGGGCTCGGCCTTCGACTTCTCGAAGTAGTTGCCGCCGAACTTCTTCTGGAAGCGCTCCACGCGGCCGGCGGTGTCGACGAACTTCTGCTTGCCCGTGTAGAACGGGTGGCACTGATGGCAGATGTCGACCTTGATCTCAGGAATCGTCGCGCGCGTCGTGAACGCGTTCCCGCAGGCACACTTCACCTGGGCCTCGACGTACTTGGGATGGATACCCTTCTTCATAGCAGCAATCCTCACCACGCGCTCACGGCGCAACCGCAGAATCAGTCTGAGTCCAGCATTATCGCACAACCGCCGCCAGCTGGCAAGCCGCGGCGTCTGTCTGTCGGATCGCGCCTCTGTTCGTATAATGTTCGGCCACGTTCCTGCGCCACTGCTCAAGATCAGTGGCACATGGGAGCGTTTTCCCCAGGAATCTGCGGAATCTGTGTAATCTGCGGATTATGTCGGGTGTCTGGAAGCACCAACATCACCTGAAATTCCGCGAGACGTTGCGGAGGCGGACCAGGCGGGCAGAGAGGTCGTGGAGGTGCTGGACCTGGACGTGGATGACGTCGCCCTGGCGTTCGATGATGCCGTCGGCGATTACGGCCACTTTGTGGCGGGTTTTGCGGCCTTCGCGGTCCCAGACTTGCGGGCGGAGGATCAGGTTGGCCAGGCCGGTCTCGTCCTCAAGCGTCATGAAGACCATGCCCTTGGCAGTCATGGGACGCTGCCGGACAGTGACCAGGCCGGCGACGCTGATGCGCTGGCCGGGGCGCGAGTGACGCAGGGCTTCGTTGTGGCTGACGCGCAGGCGGTTTAGCTCGTCGCGCAGCAGGCCGATCGGATGGGCATTCAGCGACAGGCCGATGGCGTCGTAATCGTGCACCACCTGTTCATGCAGCGACATTGGCGGGAGGTTGGCCTCGGGTTCGGCGGGCTCCAGGTCGGCGAACAGTGAGCCTTGCTGGACGTGATCGAGCGCCAGAATCTGCCAGAGTGCCTGTCGGCGATCGAGCCCCAGCGAGCGAAACGCGTCCGCCGCCGCCAGGCGGACCAGGGCTTGACGTGACACGTCCGGGCGGCGGGCGAGTTGGCGAATCGAGGTGATGGGGCCCTCACGTTGGGCGGCTTCGATGCCGCGGACTTTTGCCTTGCTGATGCCGCGTACCACGCGCATGCCCAGGCGGACGGCTGGGCCGGCTCGGCCGTAGCGAGTGAAGGGATCAGGCGGTGGGGAGGGCGGCATGCCCGCGCTGCGCTTGGGCATGGCACCTGGCTTCCGCTCTCGCTCGGATGGTGGCACCGGCCGCCTTTCTTCGTTTTTCGCTTCGTCCCTACGTCCCTTCGTCCCTACGTCCCTTCTTTCCAATTGGCAGTCGTAGGGGCTGGCGTTTATGTCTATGGGGCGGACCTCGACGCCGTGGCGGATGGCGTCGGCGACCAGTTGGGCGGGGGTGTAGAAGCCGAGGGGCTGGGCGTTGATCAGGGCGGCAAGGAAGGCGGCGGGGTGGTAGAGCTTGATCCACGCCGACGCGTAGACGAGCAGGGCGAACGAGGCGGCGTGGCTCTCGGGGAAGCCGTATTCGGCGAAGCCGCTGATCTGCTTGAAGACGACTTCGGCGAACTCACGCGAATAGCCGTTGTCGAGCATGCCTTTCATCAGCCGCATCTGGAATGGATTGAGGTCGCCGCTGCGCTTCCAGGCGGCCATGGCGCGGCGGAGCTGGTCCGCCTCGCCGGGGGTGAAGCCCGCCGCCACGACGGCCAGTCGCATGACCTGCTCCTGAAAGAGCGGTACGCCGAGGGTCTTGGCGAGCACGTCGCGAATGCGCTCGTCGGGATATGTGACCTGCTCCTGGCCGTTGCGGCGGCGCAAGTAGGGATGGATCATGCCGCCCTGGATGGGGCCGGGGCGCACGATCGCAACTTCGATGACGAGATCGTAGAAGCAGCGCGGCTTCAGCCGCGGCAGCATGCTCATCTGTGCGCGACTTTCGATTTGGAATACGCCGATGGTGTCGGCGGCGCAGATGGCGTCGTAGACGGCTGGGTCGTTGGGAGGGATGGAGTGTAAAGAAAGGGACGTAGGGACGAAGGGACGCAGGGACGAAGGGAAAGACGAAGACAACGACGAAGATTGGGAGGGGAAAGTCGCGGCTATGTCGGCGGGGGTTGGAGGCTGCGGATCAGGCCCTGGAGTATGCGGCCCATTTCGGTCAGGAGTTCCATGCGGGACTGGCAGTTGGAGATCAGTTGTGGTTCCTGGCAGATTACGAACTGTGTCTCCAACTCGGCCAATGAGCCGCGCGCGATTCGGAGGAAGTGCAGGTACTCGTTTCGACTGTCGCGTGCGTTGCCCTCGGCGATGTTGCTCGGTACTGACACCGCCGCCCGACGCATCTGAGTCATTAGTCCGAACCGTTCGCTCGGCGGCAGCAGCTTGGTTGCGTGGTATACACTCTTCGCCAGTTCGATCCCCTTGCGTCAGGCTATCAAATCTCGAAACGTCTGCTTCGCCATAGCGATTCCCTCCCGTCAGGTGGGCTGTGGATGAGTTGTTACAATCGTATCCGAGTTCCTTGTTGCTGTCTTTGTCTTTCCGTTTGTCACGGTCTAATATGACCCGCGCTTCCGCTTCGGGCTCTGATTGGGGCGACTGTTGCCAGTCTTCGTCGTTCCCTTCGTCTCTATGTCCCTTCGCCCCTACGTCCCTTTCCTCTCCAGCGGGAAAGCCATCAATCAGCCGAAACGCTCCCTGCAGCGCGGAGAGCATCCCTAGCGCCAGGCAATCGACCTTTAGCATTCCCAACGCCTCGATGTCATCCTTGTCCCATTCGATGAAGGTGCGATTGGGCATGGCGGCGTTTTGGAGGGGGACGATTTCGCACAGGGGGGATTCGGTGATTACGAAGCCGCCGACGTGTTGGGAGAGGTGACGCGGAAATCGGGCGAGTTGCTGCACCAGACGCAGCACGCATTGTACGGTGCGGTCATTGGGATCGAGACCGGCGTTGCGGACGGCGTCGTCGGGCAGCTCATCGTGCCACCATTCCATCGCCTTGGCCATGCGATCGACGCGGTCGAGGGACAGCCCCATCGCCTTGCCGACGTCGCGCACCGCCGAGCGGCCGCGGTAAGTGATGACTTCGCCGGTGATGGCGGCGCGCTCGCGGCCGTACTTCTGGTATATGTACTGAAAGACTTCCTCACGCCGATTGTGCTCGAAGTCTATATCTATGTCGGGCGGTTCGTTGCGTTCGCGGCTGATGAAGCGCTCGAAGAGTAAGTCTATGCGCGCGGGGTCGACTGCCGTCACGCCGAGGCAATAGCACACGGCCGAGTTGGCGGCCGAGCCGCGACCCTGGCACAGAATGCCGCGCGAGCGCGCGTAGCGCACCAGGTCCCACACCGTCAGAAAGTAATAGGCGTAGTTCAATTCCTCGATCAGATGTAGTTCGGTATCGAGTAACTTGCGAACCTTGTCCGGCAGACCATCGGGATAACGTTTACGTACGCCGACCCATGTGAGACGCGTGAGAAACTCCATCGGCGTCAGGCCGGCGGGGCAGAGTTCGTGCGGATATTCATAACGCAACTCGTCGAGGCTGAACGTGCAACTCGCGGCGATTTCGAGGCTGCGTTCGAGCAACTCCGGATACGCCGCGTAACGCCGGTGAATTTCATCGCACGGACGCAGGTGCCGTTCGGCGTTTGGAAACAGCCGCCGACCCGCTTCGCTGATGGTGCATCTTTCGCGAATACACGTCATGACATCCTGGAGAAAGCGGCGATTCGGATCGTGATAGTGCACATCATTGGTCGCCACCAGCGGGATGTCGGTGGCGCCGGACAACTCGCTCAGCCACGCCAGACGCTTTTCATCCGGCACGTCGTACGCCAGGGCGGCCGCCAGATGCAGGTCATTGCCGAAGACATCACGATAGGCCCGCAACTGCTCGTACAGTGTGGCGGTGGTATCGGCGTCAGGCGGGATGGTGGTCGGCGGCAGGGCGATGGCCCGCAGGCCAGCGCCCAACTCGGCGATGTCGTCGAAGTGCAACTCGCAGTCACCCTTTCGCGCACGTAGCCGGCCACGCGTAATGAGCCGTGCCAGCCGGCGATACGCGCCGCGATTCGGCGCCAGCAATAAGAGTGGGGCGGCATCATCGGGCGTGATCTCGGCCCCGATGATGAGGTGGATGTCATGCTGACGGGCGGCGACGTGCGCACGCACCACGCCGGCGAGCGAATTCCGATCGGTCAGGGCCAGAGCACCATAGCCCAACTGCGCCGCCCGCGCGACTAATTCATCCGGATGCGATGCGCCACGCAGAAAGGAGAAGTTCGACCGGCAATGCAACTCGGCGTACGTCGCTCTCAACCGGCGTGCGACACACCCTCCACGGTCGATGTTCTCAACCGGATGTGGATGAAGCTTCCGGTAGGGCCGATCCGGCATCGCACCGCGCTCGACAACCCCGCCGCTCCTTTTTCAGTCCCGCGACGATCACGGTATCCGCACGATTTATAATACCTAACAAAATGCTAACAGGCAAGTGGATTCGTGCCCTTACATCTGCGCGTGCTGGTTGCCGGGGTGTTGGGGGTGGTGAGGCGTTGACGCTGCCGCGGCAAGCTTCGTGGTGTCCTACGGCCGCTACGGGGGAGGCGGCGCCCACGTGGGGGGCGTCGCCGTCGCGGCGCGCAAAAGAACGCCGGCCGGTGAGGATCTCACCGACCGGCGTTTGACTTCATTCAGCGTGCTCGGTGCGTGCTAACGCACCAGGGCAATACTGGATTTAGTAGCCGCAATTACACGGCGTGCCGGTGATTGCTCCGACGAAGGTGTCGATGTCAAACACGTCGACGCCCGTGTCGCAGTTCGTGTCGCAGTTCATGTAATTCGAAGTCGGATACTGCGCGAGGAACTGGGTCTCGTCGTGCGTGATGGCATAGACAAACGCGTCGATGTCGAACACGTCGGTCGAGCCGTCGCCGTCAGCATCACCGCAGGTGTACGGAGGGCCAACGGTCTCGTAGATGGCGTAAGCATTGACGAACGCATCAATACGGATGTTGATGTCGAGGTCGCCCTCTTCCATATCGAGCTGGGTCGTGGTGCCGTCCTGGTAGGTCAGCAGCCAACTGGTGAGCTCAATGCCGCGGCTCGGGGCCTGGGCAGCCAACATGATCCACTCGTACGGGTAGTTGCCGTTGGCATCCGGATAGTCGGCCGCGTCCATCATCGGGTCATACCGACGAGAGAACGGCGTGGTGCCATTGCCCTGACCGTCGAGGTCGAGGTACGGGCTGCCACCACCGTAAGTGGTGATGGTGATGTACTTGTTGGCAGCGACGCCGTCTTCCTGCGCGTAGAAGTCGATGGTGTTGTCGAACACCATCTCGATCGCGTTGAAGTCGGTCGCAACGAACAGACCCATCGCATCGTCATGGCTCGGGCCATCGAACTGCTCGTCAAGGGCCGGGCCGCCAAGCGCGCGGCACATGAACTTGAGGAACGCGTGACCGGCGAGCGAGTTCGTGTCGGCGACCAGAGTCGTGATGACCTGGCCGGCGCTGTAGGTCAACTGCGTGGAACCGTCAGCGTCGATCGGGCTGCCCAGACCACCCGTGCCGAAGTCATCGGCCGGATCGAGCTGGAAGGAGCCTGAGTCACCCGGGATCTCCGGCTGCGTCGTCGCGGTGATCGTGAACGGAATCGGATTGATCAGGCTGACGGCATAGTAGAAGTCAGCCTTGATCTGTCCGCCGTACCACAGCC
>JAFGRR010000334.1 GCA_016935035.1 Phycisphaerae bacterium
AACTACGCCGGGTTTGTCGTCTGCCCGACGATGGACCCGGCGTCGTACATTACCGAGTTCGTGATTCCGCAACAGCGAGGCGAATTGCAGAACGCACGCATCATTGAGTCAAAACCGCTACCGTCGCTCGTCCGCCGCTATGACCGCGAGACTGCAATCATTTCCAATGCCCTGCAGGGCATGGGACTTGGCGGTGCCTCAACACAGGCGGCGCTCGTGACGGTTGAGCACGACATCGGCGGCACGACGTATCACGAGGCGTTCGTGGTGGTGCTCGGCTATCTCCAGACGCCAGGCATCACGATGTGGTCGTCGCGTCTGAACCTCAGCATGCGTGCCCCGCGTGACGAGGTCGAGAAGTGGAAGCCCGTGATCGCGACCGTGCTGAACTCGATCGAGTTCAACATGCGCTGGGTGGGCGAATACCTGAAAGTCCAGAAGCGTGCCGAGGGTGTGATCATCGACGTGGACCGCTTCTGCCAACAGGTGGACGCCGACATCACGCGCAACCGCGCCGAGACCAACGCCCAGATCCAGCGCGACATGTATCCCCGCCTCGCGCCTTTCTGCGATCACACCGCTCCCGACGGCAAGCGCTACTTCCTCGAGACCGACATGCAGCACCAGATGAACGCGGAAGGCCTGATCCGCTCGGACATCACATTGCCCGAGCAGGAAGGCTGGACGCGCATGCCCGAATACACCGGCCCATAGCGGCCCCGCGCACGCACGCGCGGCGTACACTTCTCCCGCCATCTCGTAACCTGACAAAATCTGACAAACACCGCAGTTTCCCTGGCTCGTCGCATGTTGTCTGCCCGCGCCGCGCCGTTGCTCACGCCAGTAGGTGCAATAATGACCGCGCGGCGGCGTTTCGCACTATGGCAATGGCATCTGCTGACGTGCTACGACCGCTGATCTTGTTGCGAGGGGAGCGGTATGTCCCCGCGCTACCTGCCCACGCCGCCCCACTGGTTTGTGGAAGGCGGCCCCTTCCATATAATGTGTTGCCCTCCCTGTGCGGTCCGCGGGACACGGCCGCCGGCATAAAGACGCGCGAGCAATGAGTGGCGCTTATCAAGGAGTACGAGCGTGAGTCTTCGAACCATGCGACACCGGCCACGAACACGAAACATTCTGATCCTGGCGACGGCCCTGCTGCTGCTCATGGGTGGGTGTCCGGTCGATCTTGACACGCTGACTACTGATTTGCTTCAGGCCGGGCTGGAATCGCTCTCGACTTCGCTGGTCGACGCCCTGTCAACCTACCTAGCCGGGAACTGATGATGGTGCACATGTCCGGGCCGCGCAATGCCAGGTCGGTGTCCGCGCGGCAATCAGCATGCCGCGCGCCGCTTGCCCCGATCACCGTCGTACACTGGTGTCGTCCCCAGCTACTGGTCTTTGTCACGATCGCACTGGTCAGCACGATCGCGGGCTGCCGCGCTGTGGATCATCGCCGCCAAGCCGACGAGATCGCGCGCGACGTCATCGCGCGAAAGCAGATCCAGGCCTTGGGGCGCACTGAGCCGTTCACCATCGAGACGCCCGCCGAAACACTGCGCCGTCGTCTGATGCTCGACCAGAACCTGCCGTACTACACCGGCGCCTCGCTGAACTCGCGCAACATCACCCCGATCGACCAGTGGCCCGACGACGACTACCTGGCGGAACCCAACGCGGCCGATGAGCTCGTCGCGCACTTTGACACTTCAAAGCCGCTTGTCCTGACGCTGACTGAAGCATTGCAGATAGCCGCCCACGAAAGCCGCGAGTACCAGACCCAGAAAGAGCAGGTGTTCACTGCCGCTCTCAGGCTTGACCTCGAACGTGACGAGTTCCGCCGAACCTGGACGGGCATTCTCACCGGCGAGTACAAGGCCAACCTCGAACAGGAAGTGACGCTCGACGATAAGGGCCACACCGACAAGCAGACGGTCGGCGGTGCCGAATACGGCGGCGTGCTCGGGCTCTCCCAAAAACTAAAGAACGGCACCACTGTCAGCGGTCAGATCGGCCTCGACATGGTCTCGCTCCTGACGCAGGAGCGCTTCTACTCCCGCGGCATCTTCGCTGACGTGACGATCACCGTGCCGCTGATGCGCGGCTCCGGCGAGTTCATCGTCACCGAGCCCCTCACGCAGGCCGACCGCAATGTGATCTACGCACTGTACAACTTCGAGCGTTACAAGCGCGAGTTTGCAGTGAGCGTGGCCTCCGAATACCTGGCCGTGTTGCGGCAACTCGACTCCGTTACCAACGCCGAGGATAACTATCGCCGGCTTATCTCATCCACGAGGCGCGCGCGTCGATTGGCGGATGCGGGTGAGTTGCCGGAGATTCAGGTTGACCAATCACGGCAGGACGAGTTGCGCGCTCGTAACCAGTGGATCTCGGCCCAGCAATCGTACCAGCGCGCGCTTGACAGCTTCAAAATGACTCTCGGATTGCCGACGGACGCCCTCGTCGAACTGGATCGCGGCGAGCTCACGTCACTGGCCGACGAGATGAAGGCACTGCTGTCGAGCACGGCACCAATTGCCGCTGACCAGGAGACGCCGCCGGCCGATGCACCAATCGTGCTGATACCGCCTGGGCGCGGTACGCCGGGGCGCTACGAGCTGGATGAGTCCGAGGCGCTGGGCACGGCACTGGCGCATCGGCTGGATCTGAGAGTGGCGGTGGGCGAGGTCTATGACACGCAACGCTCAGTCGCCGTCGCGGCCGATCAACTCCGCGCCGATGTGACGCTGTTGGGCAGCGGTGCGGCGGGCTCGCAGCGGGCACTGGGAAGTGCCAGCCAGGAGGACGCGATTCTGCGCCCCGATGAGGGATCGTACTCGGCGCTGCTGACAGTCGACTTGCCATTCGAGCGCACGGCGGAGCGCAACACGTACCGCTCGACGTTGATCCAGTTCGAGCAAGCGGTGCGCGCGGTACAGGCGCTCGAGGATCAGATCAAGCTGGATGTTCGCAACGGGCTCAGCCGGCTGCTCGAAGCGCGCGAGGGCATGCTGATTCAGGCCGAGGCGGTAAAGGTCGCGCAGCGCCGCGTGGACAGCACCAATCTCTTCCTGGAGGCCGGCCGGGCCGAGATACGAGATCTGCTCGAAGCACAAGACGCCTTGGTCACGGCGCAGAACGCACTGACTTCCGCACTCGTCAGCTATCGTGTCAACGAACTCTCCTTGCAACGCGATCTGGGCGTGCTGACGGTCGACGAACGGGGTTTGTGGCAGGAATACGAACCCGACACTGGGACGGATTGACATGAGCACAACATCAACAACTCAGCCGAGAACACGCAGCCGCTGGCCGTTACTGGCCGGCACCGTGATCGTGGTGGGGGCGCTGGCGGCCTACGCGCTGGCACGCTCGATGGGAGCAACGATCGCACAGGATGGGCAACCGACGTTCACCGTGCGGCGGGGGCCGCTCACGATCAGCGTGACCGAGGCGGGCACCATTCAGTCGCGTGAACAGGTCAGCCTCAAGTGCGAGGTGGAAGGCCAATCAACGTTGATCTTCCTGATTCCCGAGGGAACACGCGTCAAGGCCGGCGACCTGCTCGTGGAACTCGATGCCAGCCAGCTTCAGGACAATCTGGTCCAGCAGCAGATCTCGGTGGACAGCGCCGAGGCGACCTTCGTCCGCGCCCGCGAGAGTCTCGCCGCCGCCAAGATCCAGGCCGACAGCGACATCTCCAAGGCCGAGCTTGACCACAGGTTCGCCCAGGAGGATGTCTCACAGTACAAGGACGGGCAGCATCCCCAGGACGTGATGGAGGCCGAATCCAACATCACGCTCGCCAAGGAGGAGTTGGAGCGCGCCGCCGAGAAGCTAAAGTGGTCCGAGCAACTGTTTAAGGAACAGTACATCTCGCAGACCGAACTCGAGGCTGATCGCCTCTCCTTCAACCGCGCCGAGCTAAACCATCAGTTGGCGGTAGCGTCGCTCGAATTGCTCCAGAAGTACACGTCGCAGCGGAAGATCGATGAGCTCGAAAGCAACGTCGGGCAGACCGCCATGGCCCTCGACCGCGTCAAGCTCCAGGCCAACGCCGACGTGGTCCAGGCCGAGGCCGACCTGAAGGCACGTGAACGCGAACTCGGCCGGCAGCGCGACAAGCTCGCCAAGATCGAGACCCAGCTCTCCATGACGAAAATCATCGCCCCGCGCGACGGACTGGTGGTCTACGCGACTTCCGTACAAGGCGGCGGACGCCACCGCATGTCCGAGCCACTCCAGGAAGGACAGGCCGTCCGCGAGCGCCAGGAGCTGATCTACCTGCCATCAGCCGACTCCATGATGGCGCAGGTCCTGATCCACGAGTCGAGCCTCGAAAAAGTGCAGGTCGGACAGACCGTGCGTCTGAAGGTCGATGCGCTGCCCGAGGAGGTGTACACCGGACGGGTCGCAAAAATCGCCCCGCTGCCCGACGCCCAAAGCGCATGGATGAATCCGGATCTCAAGGTCTATCCCACCGAGATCCACCTCGACGGCGTTCATCCCGAGCTGCGCACCGGCATGAGCTGCCAGGCCGAGATCATCGTCGA
>JAFGRR010000335.1 GCA_016935035.1 Phycisphaerae bacterium
AGCATAGCCTGACGCCATGTACAGGTTGTCGAACAGCTTGCTGTTGCGCGTCACGTTCTTCTGGCCGAGGACGCCGTCAACATAAACGTCGACCTTGGTGTCCTTGACCACAACCGTGAAGGTGTGCCAGCCGACCGATCGCTTCGGCATGCCGGCGTGGTTCAGGTTGAGGTAGCCAGGACCACCACCATACACACGGGTGGAGTAGTAGTCGTTATCCAGGCCCGCGCTGTAGTAGAAGAAGCTGGACCCAGGCATACCGACCGCGATGATCGAGCCCAGGCTGCCGGCTGTGTAGTCGCGCAGCTCGCACCACTGGTACATGTTGTCGGTGCCAGCTCCACCTGGATCGTACACGTTGACGTTCCACACCAGCGGATCTGTAACGGTGGCAGCCAGCGGAGTCCAATCAGGCTCCGGGTACTTGAAGTCGAAGTTCGACTGCCAGCCATCGGTCCAGCCCGCCTGCGGCGGTGACTGTCCGGCCGGGCAATAAGCCGACTGGCTACCGCCCGGAGTCGCGTTACGCGCGCCGGTGCCGTAATCCAGCGTCAGGCACGGGTCACCCGAGGAGCCCCACCAGCCCGTATCACGGACTTCGCCGGAGGCGTTCTCGAAGTCGTCCTGATCGGTGTACGACTCCATGTCATCGTTGAACTGCACCGTGGTGGTACTGACCGTCACGGTTTCGGAAGCGGACTCGACACTATCAACACCGGCCACCGTGTAGTAGGCGGTCAGCGTATCGGCGGCAACGAGGCCCGATACCGGGACGTCGCAGTAGGTAGCGCCAGCAACCGGGGTACCGGTGAACTGGGTCGAACCGTTCTTGGTGATCGTCACGGTGTCAGTGTTCTCGTTCAGATCCTGCACGCGAACGGTCGTGGCACCGGCCGGCGGCGCGATGTAGAACACCGGGGCGACATACGCCACGGTCACCGGGTCGGACTCGGGGCTGACCAGTGTGTTGACGGTCTGAGTCGCGGTCACGACGTCGCCGGTCACGAGCGTAATGCTCAGACTGACGGTCTCGGTGTCGCTGGTAGGAACGACCGAACCAACCGGGGTCGCGCCGCCATTGACGTAGACCTCGACCAGCGTGGCACTGGCGTAAGGAACAACCATCAGGTTTGTGACCTGAACACTGGTTGACCCCGGAGCAATCGGGGCCATCACGATCGGCGACGGAACGACGTCGATCACGCCGCGCGGCAGGGCCGGACGGCTTTCGCCCGCGGCCAGCGTCTGCGTCGCGGAGATCGAATCGCCCACGTTCAGCGTGAGGCCGGCGAAGTCGGTCGTCGTACCGGTCGGGGTCAGCGGCGAGCCCTCGGGTTCGCCATTGATGTAGAGCTGCACGGACAGGGCGTCCGCGTGGTTCTGAATCTGGACCGTGTCCTGATCACCGACGATGATCGGTGCCGTCACCACGGGCAGCGGAACCGTGTCATTCGGGTCGTCCTGGCTGCGGCAGAGAAGCTGAACACGCAGCTTGGCGGCCGAGTCCGGGAACGTCGGCGACACACCGCAAGTCCAGCCAGCGGCGTGGTACGCAATCAGGTACTCGTTGACGGCAGTGCTGCCGTACGACCAGGTCATCCTGGTGCTGCGCATGCCGTCGTAGCTCGCGGTCGTGGTGACCGTGGAACTGTACGACGAGGCCGTGCTCTGGCCGCGCTGGTTCTGTACCCAGTTGTAGCCATCTTCGAAGTCATGGATCGTTGCGATTACGTTGTCGAACTCGTCGAGTGCGACGAGCGAGTCCATGTACATCACGTGAGGGCCGTCATTGACGGCACCATTGGCGATCGAGAGCCAGAAGCTGTCGATCATGTAGTAATCTTCGTTCGGATCCGGGTTCGGATCGAGCGCCCCGTCGCCGTAGCCGCCCCAGGGCGTGATCAGATAGGGGTCGTCCAGCGGGATCTCGATCGTCTGCCAGGTGGCGTCGGCGTTGAACATCACCGCGCCCAGCGGGGCGGCGCCAGACGGCCAATCGGTTACCGGAACGAGTTCCCACTCGCCGGCGGTGCAGTTGTTGCCGTCTTCGTCAATGCACAGCGCGAACGAATACGGCGAAGCTTCCGGCAGAACCGTCACGCCCATCGATTCGTCGCTGGTGATGCCGTGACCGGTCTGCTTGGCCGTGTAGATGTCACCCGTCACAGCCGCGGCGATCGTGAAGACCACCTCGGTCTCACTGCCGGCCGGCGAGACGGCGACGTCGTCAAGCGCCAGGCCGTTCTTGAGCAAGTAGACGTGCTCGACGTCGTTGGCCAGATCGGTGACGGTGACTGATGTGTCGTCCTTGATGATCGGGGCGACGATAGTGGGGGGCAGAACCGGATCAGGATCCGGCGCCTCGAACTCCAGCACGTCGATGTAGGTCACGATCGGAGCTGCCGTGTCGGTCGCGATGTTGGTGATGCCGATGGCATCGAGTGTGCCGCGCGTGACTTCCCAAGTACCGTTGCCGGTCCACGGAGCCATGCCGCCGACGTACGCACCGCCGTTGAGCGACACCTTGCCGGTGGCCAGATCGAAGACGACGGTCTGGGGCGCCGGTGAGGGCGTCAGCGTGATGGCCGGGATTGGCCGGCGCGCGCCGAGGTCGCTGATGAAGTAACCGAAGCGTACTTCGTCATCGTTCGCGGGCGTTGTGTTAATGACGCCGTTCGGACCGGGCAGAATGACCGCGGTGCCGGTAGGCAACGGCTCGTTGGGGTCGTTCTCGATGTCGTAGCCGACGGGATAGACCTGGACATCGTCGCCGGCGGCCGTCGTGTCAACGATGCCGTCCGGGCCGGCAATGATGCCGTTCGGGGTCGTGTTGACGCCGACGAACTCGAGTTCACCAGAGGTACCGCCGTTCGCCATGAGCGGCACGTTCTCGCCGGTCTCACGAACGCACAGGATCATGCCGACGTTTCCATTGCCACCCATGATATTGCCGAGGTGGATGATGGATAGCGTCACCTTGCCGCCGGTGTGCAGCGAGGGGTTCGGAAGAACCGGCGCTAGGTACGTGGTCATACGCACCCAGGCGTCCGGATCGGCCGGGTCGACCCACTCGAAGTTGAACTCCATGGCCGCATCACCTTCGACCTGCCAGCCGGAGGTGCGGACTGCGTAGTTCTGGTCATAGGTGCCCGTGGTGTTCGGGACCACATAGGTGACGGTACTGCCCGACCACTCGGGTTGCCGGAACATCTCCATGCAATCGGGATAGTCCGCCCAGTCAAGTGGGTCGAAGGGCGCGTCGTTGAAGCCCGTCTCTGCTGTGTAGGGCTGTGCCCACGCCGGGGCCGACAGCATAGCCGTGGCCACGGCGATGAGCGAGATCGTTCGTAAAATGCGGGACATTTGGGGGTTCCTCCGAAACTTAACTTTGTCCGGGGCGTCCGGCCGTTTCCGCGGTCGCGTCGCGCCCACCGACATCCATTCCCTTGGTCCCCGGTCCGGCCCGCCGCCCAGGCCGGAATCGGAAACCAGACGACACACGCTCCGCTCCGTCACCGTGACAGACGAAGCGGAGCGTGGCGTTTCACCCAACTCTGTGCAACTGTGTCAAACTCCACCGCGCGCGACAACGTCGGGCTTTGCACGTCGTTGTCAGGCACAGCGCTTATGCTCCGTTCTTCTTATTTGCAACTAGCGACGACGAATCAGCGCCAGAAGTCCGAGCAGCATCAATGAAGCCGGCTCGGGGATGATCTCGACTACCAGGTCGTCAAACCACACGTCGGCGCCGGCGCTGCTCAGGCCAGAACCGATGACGATGCAGTCATACGTGACGGCGCCACCGCGGGTCTTGGTCGTGTCCAGCACGTCGTTCACGTAGTATTCGACTGTGGTGCTCTTGACGAGCATCGTCAGCTTCATCCAGTCCAGCGACTTGTCAGCGTTATAGCTGAACCAGCCGGCTTCGGGGCCACCGATGAGGCGACCGCTGACCTTGGCCGTGTCGACGCCGCTCGAGGTGAATCCCTGAGCGAAAAGATCTTCGAGTGCGCCGTCGGCGTAGCCGGCGCCCAAGTAGCCGCGCAGCTCGATGTACTGGCGCGTGCTCCAGATGATGGTGTCGAGGTCAACCATGAACTCGACCTTCAGCGGCGCCGCGTCGGTGCCATCAACTTCCTGGCCGAAGTTCTTGTACATCTTCTCGGTGTAGTTCACGGTCGGCTGGCCGAAGTGGACCGACTGACCGTCGCTGAACCCCTTTGTCTGGTCCAGTAACGCTGGTGCGGCCGGATAGGCCTGTGTATAGACCGCATCCATTGCCGCCTGATCAGCGTACCCATCGAAGTCGTCCGCCCAGATCACTTGGGCAGAGGCGACGCCTACGAAGCCCATTACCAATGCGAGCACTACAAGTTTCCTCATTTTCCTTCCTCCTTTTGTCCTTTCACTACACCCGCGTCCCGCCAAGAACCGTGCACGGCGTTCTCTTTCGCCCTCCGGCCGATTCTTGTTCGGCGAACGACAATCACAGCAACCAAAGAGCGCAATAGAGGCGCGGGGGGAATCCGGGCCCGTGCGCTCATAACATCGGCTAGAGTCCCTTCCTCCTTCCGAAATCGCCCCGTGGTCCACGCGATGCCGCGCCGAGGCCACGGAGAAAGACTCCTGGGATCTGAGCTTTCAGTATAACGGCCTGTGCAGGTGAATCCAACGAAAATCACCCGCTTCGACCTGCCTGTGTCCACCCGCCATCTGGGCCAGCACAGCGGCGGCCACGCACGATGCTAGGGCGCTTAAGGGCCGGTGAACAAGCACGTTATAATCGGATATGTATTATCGCTCATTAGGGCCGTCCAAAGGCCGCT
>JAFGRR010000336.1 GCA_016935035.1 Phycisphaerae bacterium
CGAGAAGATGCCCGAGCCCGGCGGCATCCTGCGCTATGGGATTCCGGAGCATCGCCTCACACGCGACTTGCTCGATCACGAAGTTGCCCTGATCGCTGATCTCGGTGTGCAGTTTGAATGCGAGCACGCGATCGCCACGCGCGAGGAACTCGAAGCATTGTTGGAAGACGGGTACGACGCCGTGTTCGTCGCCACCGGATGTGACCGGGCGTATCGCCTGGGCAGCGGCCGCCAGAAAACCACCGGCGTCTTCGCCTGGGACGACTTCCTACGCGACAGCCGCGACGAGAAACGCGTCCGCAAGCTGACAACCGCCGTCAAAAAGAAGCGCGTCGTGGTGGTCGGCGGCGGCTCGGTCGCGATGGACTGCGCCGTGACGGCCAAACGCCTCGGTGCCGAGCGCGTCTACACGATCTCGCTCGAATCCATCGAGGAGCTACCCGCCGACATCGACGAGCAGTTGCTGGCGTTCGCTGAGGGCATTCGCTTCAAGCCGAACTGCCGCGTGACGCGCATCGTCAGCACCGACAGCCGCGTGTCGGCGGTGCGCGGCGTGGAGACGCGCTGGAAGAAGCCGAATCGGTTTGTGCCGGAGACTGCCGAGGATATTCCGGGCTCGGCGTTCACGCTGCCGGCGGACGTCGTGATCGAGGCGATCGGGGCCGGGCTGTCGGAGGCGACGTGCGCGATGCTCTCGAAGCTGAAGCACGACAAGAGCGGCCGGCCGAAGACCGACGCCGACACGCTGTGCACGTCGAATCCACGGATTTTCGCCGGCGGCGACCTGGCGGCGCCGGGCAAGACGGTCGCGTCGAGCGTGCTGGACGGCAAGCGTGCGGCCGAGGCGATCGCGGCGGCGTTTCCACTGCGTCGCTCGGTCAGCGTGCCGGCACGCACGCGTCCGAGCCTGGCGATCGAGTTCTGCGGCATCAAGTTCCCCAATCCGTTCTGCCTGTCGTCGTCGCCGGTGGGCAACACGGCCGAGATGATCGCGCGGGCGTTCGACGCCGGCTGGGGCGGGGCGGTGTACAAGACGGTCGGTCTCGAAGAGGAATACGCGATTGTCGATCCGACGCCGCGGCTCAATGCGTTGCACCACGGCGATCGGCGGTTCGTCGGTTTGCAGAACATCGAGATGATCAGCGAGCGTCCTTACAAGGATAACCTGCGCGATATTGCGTGGCTGAAGAAGCACTATCCCGATCGGCCGCTGATCGTCAGCATCATGGGCTATTCCGACGCGGGCTGGGCCGAGTTGGCCAAGGGTGCGGCCGCCGCCGGCGCGGACATGCTGGAGCTGAACTTCTCGTGTCCGCAAATGGCGGTTGAGGGGGCGGGGCACAAGATCGGGCAGGCGTACGACATGCTCGAACGCTACACACGCGTCGTCAAGGAGGCGGTCGATATCCCGATCATGGCGAAGATGACGCCGAACATCACGGATATGCTGCCGCCGGCGCTGGCGGCCAAGGCCGGCGGGGCCGACGCGATTTCGGCGATCAATACTCTGCGGGCCATCACAGAGGTCGATCTCGACACGTTCGCGCCCAAGCCGACGATCCAGGGGCGCGGCTCGATCAGCGGGTATTCGGGGCCGGCGGTCAAGCCCATCGCGCTGCGTTTCGTCGCCGAGCTGGCGCAGAGCAAGGAGCTCGGGTTGCCGGTTTCGGGCCTTGGCGGGATGGAGACCTGGCAGGACGCCGCCATGTTCCTGCTGATGGGGGCATCGAACCTGCAATGCACGACGGGGATCATGCGCTACGGCTATCGCATCGCGGCGTCGCTGTGCGGCGGGCTGGAGGACTACCTCGAATCGAAGGGCATGGCGTCGGTGACCGAACTGGTCGGACGCGGCCTGCAATTCACGGTTGACCCGTCGGAGCATCATCAGACGAAGCACGTGATTTCGAAGGTCGATCCGGACAAGTGCATCGGCTGCGGTCTGTGCCACATCGTCTGCCACGACGGCGCCAACCAGGCCATGATGTTCGACAGCGTGGCGCGCACGGCCGAAGTGGACAAGGACCGCTGCGTAGGCTGCCTGCTGTGCAAGCACGTGTGCCCGGTGTGGGATTGCATCACGACGGAGGAGACCAGCACGCTGACGCACGGCGGGATGCACGAGGATGCGGTGAAGTTTGTGGAGGCGTAGCCGCGCCCCGATCAGAGCCCGAGCGGCAGCGAGCGGGCATGGTGAGTGGTCAGGGTTCGGGGTCCAGGGTTCAGGGTTCAGGACGCCGACGAGCCACTGCCCCCCGAGCATTTGACTGCCTGGCGGCGGGATTCGCGGTATACTGTTGTCATGCCGACGATCGCGAGGATTGGTCCATACCGGTTCTTCTTCTATGGCAACGAAGGTACGGAGCCACCGCACGTCCACGTGCAACGCGAACGCTGGCTGGCCAAGTACTGGTTGAACCCGGTATCGCTGGCTCGTTCGACAGGTTTCGCCGCGCACGAACTGACTCGGCTTGAGGCTCTGGTGCGAGAAAACGAGCAGCGATTCGTGGAGGCATGGCATGAGTTCTTCGGTAACTGACACGAACCCGTTGGCGCGCGATGTCGAAGTGACCGACACCGAGTTGATCGTCGCGTTGGCCGACGGACGCAAGATCAGTGTGCCGCTGGCGTGGTTTCCGCGTCTTCTGCACGCCACGCCGGAGCAGCGTCAAAAATGGGAACTGCTCGGCGACGGCGAGGGGTTGCACTGGCCACAAGTTGACGAGGACCTGAGTATC
>JAFGRR010000337.1 GCA_016935035.1 Phycisphaerae bacterium
CCAACTTACGCGCCAGTTCCAGCACGGCGCCGCGCGTGACTCCAGGCAATACCGGCATCCCCATCGGCGGTGTCATGAGCTTCTGGTCGTGTACGATGAAGACGTTGCTGATGGAGCCTTCGGCCAATCGCTGATCGTGCGTGAACCACAGCGTCTCGACGGCCTGCTTCTGATGGGCCTCACGCAACGCCGCCAGACGCGCGAAATAGCTCGTGGTCTTGTGCCCGGCGGTCGGGTCGAAGCGGTTGTGCCGATAGTCGCACAGCGTCACGGTCACGCCGCGCTCGTACATCTCGGGCGGATACTTCACGCCGGCGGCCGCCGAGGCGACGATCGTCAGGGCGGGTTGGCTCTGTTCGTGCAGTGTGCCGCTCGTCACGGTCAGACGCACACGCACATCAGCGGCATCGACCGCCGCCACCACGTCATCGACACAATCCACCAGCACGCCGGCCGCCGGCACGACCACCCAGTCCAGGGCCTCGGCCGAGCCGCGCAGCCTCTCGATGTGCTCGTCGAGCCGAAAGACGCGTCCGAAGTACGTGCGCATGGTCTCGAACAGCCCGATGCCCTGCATGAAGCCCGCGTCGAAAACGCTGACGCGTGCCTCCTCCGCCGGCATCAACTGGCCGTTCAGACTGACCCATTCGCGTTGCTGCTCCCGCATCGTGCGGTCTCCCGTGTGCCGGCATCGGCGACGCCGGCGTGCGCGGTTATCCCCCGTCGTGTCCCATTCTCACCGTCGATGCCGCTGACCGCAACGCGTCCAGGATGCCACGGGCCTTGGCAAGCGTCTCTTCGTACTCGTCGGCGGGCTCCGAATCGGCGACGATGCCGCCGCCGACGTACAACGTCCCGACGCCTGCGTGCATCTGAATCGTGCGAATCGCGACGTTGAAAGTCATCTGGCCATCGAGCCCGAGCGCTCCAATAGCACCGGTATAGACGCCGCGTGCCACCGGCTCCAATTCGTCGATGATCTCGATCGCCCGGATCTTCGGCACACCGCTGACCGAGCCGGCGGGGAAACAGGCCATCAGCGCGTCCAGCGGCCCGCACTCCGGGCGCAGTCGTCCGACCACGTCCGCCACGGTGTGATAGACGCTGGGGTGCGACTCGAGGCGGCGTGGCTCGGCGACACGCACGGTGCCGGGCAGGCAGACGCGGCCGAGATCGTTGCGGTGCAGATCGACGATCATCGTCAGTTCCGCCCGCTCCTTCTCCGAGGCCATCAACGCGGCGCGATAAGCCGCGTCGAGCAGCACATCGCCGGTCCGCGGCCGCGTACCCTTGATCGGGCATGTCAGAGCCCGATCGCCGTCGATCCGCAGAAATAGCTCGGGTGACGCCGACAGAACGGCCCGTGTGCCCCAGCGCAGCAATGCTGCGTACGGTGCCGGATTGTGGCGGCACATGGCTGCAAACACGTCGAGTGGGTCGCCGAGCCCGCTGAGACGCAACCGCTGGCACAGATTGACCTGGTAGATATCGCCGGCCGCGATATAGTCCAGGGCGCGACGCAGCATCGCATCGTAGTGTGAACGCGGCATCTCGTGGCACGGGGCGCAGTCAATGGTGACCGCCGGCCGCACCGGTGGGCGTCGCAGGACCTCATCCCATTCCCTGGCAAGAGTCATGGCCGGGGTCCCCGGCGGCAGCCCGAGTGCCGCGCGAACCGCCGGCGCCGCAACGGCCCAGGCGCGCTGGTGTTCGTGATCCAGGACGATCCCCTGGTCAAACAAGGCAAGTCGCATCACGGGCAGGCTCAGGTCCTCACTCCGGGTGGCAGGCAACCGCTCCAGCAGACGCGCCATCTCAAAGCCGACGTAGCCGATCCAGCCCGGCGAGAGATCGTGTGGCAGGCGTGGCAGCTTCGGCAGTCGTTCGTGCGTCTGCCGCCAGAGGCGCCAACCGTCAGCGTGACGACGCGTTTCAACGCCATTCACGGTGAGTGTCGCCGACTGCCCTTCGTATTGCTCGATGACGACCCCCGGCCGGTTGCCGACGATGCTGAAACGGCCCTGAGTATCCCCCTGCCCCTCTCTTATAGGACTATCCAGCCACGCCAGCTCCTCGCCAGCCGACCACGAGCGTACCGCATCTGTCGCGTCCGCCGAATAGGCTGTTTCAACGATTTCCCATCGGCTCATTGTGTTCGGCCCCAAGTCCCAGACAATCCCGGTGGGCTCTTAAGCATCTGCCGGGCAATATCTTACGCACAGCCGGCAGCATCCGCTATCCCCGCCCGCCATTCCTTGGCCACCACGAAGCGTCGCCAGAGTGTTTTTTCTCATCGCTGTCCCAACGTCGTCGGCGTACCGGTGTCCTACCCCGTGGAGCAACGGTTCGCGAAGTCTGCGCCGTACGCGTTACAATTGTCCTGAAGGAGAGAACAGATGCACACTTCGAAGCTGCTTCCGATCTCCGCCGCGCTGTTCCTCGCCGTGCTGCTGACGGGTTCCGCATCGGCGGATGACTTCTGCATCCGCGTCGGCGTAAGCTCCGGCCGACACTATCGACCGAGCACGCACCGCGTTTACTACCGTTCGGCGCCGCGGACCTACTACAGCACACGAACGTACTACGCCCCGCCGCCGCCACCACCGGTAGCACGCGTTTACTACACGCCGGCCCCGACTGTGTATTACTCCGAGCCGGTCACGCGTGTTTACAGCAGTCCGGCGCCGGTGGTGGTATACAGGGAGCCGCGTCCCACTTACGTCCGCTACGAGTCGTATCGCAGCTACCGGCCCGTGTACACGACGTCGCACAGGACGTACCACTATCGTGGCGGATATTCCGGTTCGTGCGGGCGTGACTATGTGCGGCCGCACTACGACAGCGGCCGGCGCGCCAGCCTGCGCTTCTATTACAACGACTAGCCCGGCCAACACTGTGCCAATGCCGTGACCGCCGGCGGCCGCATGCGTCCCAGGATGCAGGCGGCCACCGGTTTGTCACTTCATGCCGAAGTGATTCGCGCACCATAACGCCGGTGGCTTGCTCAGCGATTCACGCTCTAACGACGACCGTGACTCGATCTCAAAGACGTGCATCTCGCCCGGCAGCAGCGTGACGCAGTTGTCACCGCGCGCATTCGCTATTCGCCATTCGCCATTCGCCATTCCGCCCCTGAGCGTCAGATCGCGCAGCAGCGTCTCGGCCTGAACCGTCAGCCGCCAAACGTCACCAGCCCGCGTTAGCTCGGTGGTGAGCTGTGGCGCCGGATAACGCAGCGTGCGGTCGTGCTCGAAAAACCGCAGCGCCCGCCGGCCGTCGGAGTCCGCCACGAGAAACTCGCCGCGCGAATCGTCCGCCTTGCCGAGTGCATCGCGCAGGTCGGCGATTGTGATGCTAACGCGTGGCTCGGCCGAGAAAGGCACTTCGGCCTCGGCCAACAGTGTGCCGCTCATCGCCATGCGTCTTAATCGCACGGTACCGCGCCATGCTTCATCGGAGTCGTTGACCACAAACAGCGTCGGGCGTTTCTTCTCCACCGGCTGAATCGTCAGCAGCCGCGGAGCATAGGCCCGCCGCGTCGCGTACCACAGTAGCTTGGGCCGCCCGGCACAGTCGATCGCCGACCAGCTATGTCCCGCCCAGCAATCGTTGATCTGCCAGTAGAGCACGCCCATGCAGCGCGGCATGTGCGCTCGCAACCACTCGATCGCGAGCGTGATCGCACGAGCCTGCATGAGTTGAGCCAGGTAATGCCACTCGTCAAAATCTGCCGGCTTGCGGAACCACTGC